>CANHIS010000003.1 GCA_947460255.1 Bacteroidota bacterium | reverse complement strand
GTTTGAATGGTGCCATGACCATTATGGTCCATATTCATCACTCCCGCAAACCAATCCTACGGGGCCATCTGTAGGTTCGAGCCGTGTTATTCGTGGCGGCAGTTATTCTTTCAATGGCACGAGTAGTCGTTCGGCTGATCGCACCGATACAGGCCCAGTAACTGGCGCCAACTATTTCGGTTTTCGACTGGCTTTCGCTCCTTAGTTCATCATAAGTTGAAAGTATTAAGGGTAAAGCTTAAAAGAATCACATCGCAGCCTCGGACTTTAGTCCGGGGATTGATGATCATCTTGGCAACGTGGAAGTGTTGAAAGGGAAAAGTAGAAAGAATCACAATGCAGCCTCGGACTTTAGTACGGGGGATATCGTAAACGTTGATTGCACCCACAGAAACGATAGTTTTTCGCTGCATTATTTTATTAACATGTAATTCGCGCTTCTTCCTTCTGCTTTTACTAGCAACCAAAACAAAAGCGGCTGCATCTCCTCAGAAATGCAGCCGCTCTATAAACGTTTATTATTGTTATTTCTCTACAGTAATTACGAGAAATTTAGATGATTTCCAGAATTGATCAGGATTGGTAATTGTAAGACTTTTTGCCTTTTTCTTTCCATCCATCTCGATTTTGTAAGATGATGTTGGGTGGGTCGTAATCACCTTTGCGTTTTTCGCATTGATAGGTATGGACATTACTTTGCTCACGTCAATTTGAGTGAAGTAATCTTGGTTGAAGTCAGACTTCAAGATTTTCTTCTTGCCCAAACCTAAGAAGCCACCTTCTTTGTTCACCACACGGTTGTCACGAAGTTCCTTGTAAGTGCCCACGCAGTAATATGCGGTGTTCATCTTTTGGGTTTGCTGCTCGATAACCTGTGTTTTTCCGGTTGATTCGTTACGAAGGTTATCGATCGAAGTGCTCATCTCAGTAATCTGGATGTTCATCGCTGCAAGCTGCTCTTTCAAGGTTCCGATCTCTTTGTCTTTCTCAGCCAACTGCTCAGTCATACGTTGAATCATTTTCTCGAACTCAGCAATTTTAAGGTTCGATTTCTTCAACTTCGACTGCAATGAGCCAATTTTATTTTTGTTTTCCTCCATCAATTCGTTGATGTAATTGATGTCTTCATTGATACGGTCTTTTGCATTGCCCTGAAGCTCTGCATTGCCTTTCGATGATTCGGAAATGTTCCCTTGGCGTTGTTTTACTTCGCGAAGATTGTCTTCGATTTCGTTCAACGATTCCATGAAGGAATTAATAGTTGAATCTTTTGAAGCAGCCTCTTTTAAGACAGCTTCTTTTTCGGCCTTTAATTTTTCCATTTCTGGATTCGGCTCATCTCCTCCCGCGCATCCAACAAAAAGGAGTGCAGCTAAGGCAATTGACAGCATTTTTTTCATAAGCATGTTATTTTCTCTGATATACCCGCAAAGGTAAAGCCTTGATTTCGCTGCATAGGCCATTTAAAATGCCAACCTTACAAAAACAATACACGGCTACAATGTGCATCATTACTGACAATTGTTGATAAACCTATCTTTTCCGCTGTTTTAGGCACTCGAAGGTGTTCATCTTAAAGTCATATAAACACAAAAAACTCCGAAGGATTCTGAAATGTTTTTTCATTGCCCTTCGGAGAAAATTATATCTCACTGATAATCAGAAATAAATCCTGTAGAATTATCAGATATGTCAGAAAACAGCGATTTCTTTATCGCATAAGCACCATTTTGCCGATTCCTCGTTCAAAATAGGAATCAATGGCCGTTTGTCGACGCTCAATATCATCACCTGCCAAAGAGGTCCAAACCCTGTACAAATAGGTACCATTGGCCAATTGATCGCCAAATTCATCGCGTCCATCCCAAGCAAATTCAGTCATATTTCTGCCAATGCGAATCGGTCCAAGCTCTGCCATGCGAATTTCACGTACTACACGACCCGTAATGGTCATGATCTGGATTCTGAAATCATCTGGGACTTCCGATCCAGTCAACGTAAACACAAAATGCGTTTTGGTGCTAAATGGATTTGGATAATTCAGCACGTTGGTAATAGTAGATTTATTCACCACCTCGAAACGAATGCTGTATTGCACCGATCCACTGGCATTGTTTGAACGGTCGCGCGCTTTCACAACAAACTCGTAAATGCCATCTTCGGTAAACACCGGATTAAATTCCAATCTCGCCTTGTTAGCTGGCAAGGATCCAGGAATGAATTCGATTGCAGTGTTTCCGTTAAAGTAAATTGGCAAGGCTGTGGCATCGCTCGGTTTCTTGATATACAATCTAAACGCACTGGTGTCGTCGAGTGCCAAATATGGATTCTCGTCTTTTAATTGAATAAGTATTTCGGGACGCGGAGAAATGATGTCGCCGTTGAGAATGTGCACACCATCGAACGATACATCGAGCAAAGGATTTACCCGATCGCCGGTGATAAAAAATTCGAGCGATCCGATGTTGTTAAACCTGAATTGCTCCAATTGATCTTGGTTGGGATTGGCTTCCACCCAAATGGTGTTTAAACCTGTGTACGAAAGGGTCGAAACACTTACGGTGTCGTACAAGATCTCACCAGCAAGCAATGGCTTCTGACGTTTGTAGGTTACCGGATAAATGTTGCGTTCCACATCCATCACCCAATAGGCCACCAGCATGCTGTCCATGTTGTAAGCACTAATGTTTTGGATCGCGATGGCCAATTTCAATGAATCGCCTTGTTGCAAGGTGTCGTTGTTCATGTACAAGCCTGCCACTTGGTTGAGCGCACATTCTGGAACAGGATCGAAAGTAACTTGCCAACGGTCGAGCTGCACAGGCGTTCTGAGTGAATCATCGCGCATGAAAGCGTTCAACTTGAGATACAAATAATTCGAATTTCCAATGATCGGCGAAAGGTTAAAATCGCCACTTGTGCCCGAAACGGCTTCTACAACAACATCTTCAGTACCATCGGCTCGCACACCTTTTACTTGGATACGAATGCTGTCTTCTGGATTGTCGAAGTTCTTCGCTTTCCAGCTTAATGTGTCCCAACCGGTTCCTGGGCCAATCAAGGTTGAAGTAATATCGCCACTCACCCAAGAATTAAACATCTGTGCGTTAAGCACTAAGTCGCCGTTGGCAGAATCTGCAATAAGCTCGATGGCCGTTTCAGGATGCCCTTTCTTGGCGAAGAAAATGTAAGGATACTCGTTCGGAAGGTAACGTACACTGTCGGCTCCGAGGTTCTCAAAAGCCTGATACATAGATTCATCCCAAGTTTGGAACTTTCCGTAAATCCAAGTGTAAGCCAAAATGTAATGCCCGTTAGGAACGGAATTGATCATGTCGCGCATGGCGGCCATTTCGGTGGTGGAGTTCTCGTTCCTGAAAACGAAATTTGCCATTCTTGAGCCGCTCTTACACTGACAATTGCTGTTGAATTGTCCGTACTGATTGCCAATGTCCCAGCAGTTTTGTGGCGACAACCATGGAAGCAATTCTACCGAATCGATTACTGCGATATACATGGCGCCATCGAGGCTGCAACCCGCGTCTGCCCATACTTCTGCATCAATTTTATAGGAAGTATTCCACAACTCTTCGATATTGTTGGGAAACTGCGGATATCCGAAGGCATAACAGGTAATCGCCTTGGCATTTACCACAAAATCGAAGAAGCGAGTATCACGCAGATAGTCGATCTGGTTGAATTTGTCTTTCTTGAATTGGAAGAAATGATCTTGCGCCCAACCTCTGCGGCCGGTGATGTGTTGGAATGAAGTTTCCTTCCACTGATAACTTCCACCGGGAAGCGAATCTGGTGAAACGCGCCAGAAATACACCATACTGTCTTGCAGCACAATTGGAGGCGTCCAATTCAACACGCCACCGGGATGATTCATCGTGTGGGTAATTTTGAACGGGCTATTGAAAAGATCTGTGGTATCAAGTTCGAACACATAGGCTCGATTCTCTGCAAACGGATCACCAGTGGATGCTTTTAGGGTAACTGTATTCTCAGGAACCAAGGCAAATTCATATGGCCAAACAGGCAATACTTCTGCCGATTTGATGATCAGCGTTACGCTTACATTGTTGTTTAACTCCGACAATTCATCGGTTTGGTTTAATGGGTCGATCCGAATGTTGAAGTTGTTGATCCCAATTCCACCTTTAATTAAATCGGTTGTGGGCAACTTAAACGACAAAGTTTTCTCGTAATACACATTTGTAAGAACCTTATTGTACGTAGTGCTGAGGCCCGTGTTAGGGAAATTTCTTACCACCTCAACCACCAATGGCACATCTATAGCACGACCAATATTCGAAACCTTGATGTTGATCGTGAAAGAATCCACCTCAGTAGAAACTTCATTGGGATCGAAAAATACATCTTGAACCGTAGTGAGATAATCGGGTTTGGGTTGCGAATTCATCGCCACACCAGGATCTCCGTGCAAGGTAGTTTCTAAAATCACCGCTTTGCGGAAAGGGTCGTTGTTCGTAATTGCACGTGCCGCACGCTTCATGTTCATGCCCATCGGCTCGCCGTAATAGCGCTGCCCGAAAAACTTGTACAACGAGTCGGTGTAGGTGTGTAGCTGGTTTGGAATACCCAACGAAACCGAAGCGATGAAGCCAATCGTACCGCGGTTAGGAATCAAGATAAACTCTTCACTCTTGCTGAAACCTAAGCCCGGTGGCTGATGGATATCGCCGGCATAACATGAATTACCGATCAAGAATGGATATTTCCCTTGGTTGGTGTATGCAGAAGGCTCATCGATACTCACATCGAAACCCGAACCGGTTGCATGGCCGAAGAAAGTCATCAAAGAAACACCGCTGTTGATGTAATCGGTAATGATCTGACTTTGACTTTGTTCGATTGGCGAAGATGTGGTTTTTTGATAAGTATAAACAGTTCCACCAAAAAGCGTGTCTTCTAAAGTGTTTTTGTAAGTACTCAAATAATTCAGATAAAGTTGCTGCTCTCCAGCACTGGTTCCACCGCCAAAATGCAGGGCTTGTTTCATCCAAGGCGCGGCAGGCGCGGATTCGTATTCTTGCACCTTGTTGAGATAAGCAATCACATCGGCACCGTTTTTCGCCGCCAATCGTCCGGTTGCCAATGCAGGTTCATAAGCTGCTGTGTTGTTGAGTCCGGCCGTAAGCAAGATATCCGACGACGGGAAACCATACGTTGGCACCAAGCTTTGCGCCCAAGTTTCTGGATCGTTTCGCAAGTGATGCGCTGAGATAGACTTCCCGAGTAAGTAAAGATATTCGGGCTTGTTAGACCAATAAGCGAGTGAAGTATTGGCAAAATTTCTAATCGACAAAGGATGCTGCTCGATGCCGTAGGCGAACTGATCCACCAATTCGTCAATGTAAAAAATCGAGGTGCTAAATTTCGCATTTCGGTAGGCGCGATACGCTTCAGCTTCGGCAGCCAACGACCGATGCGTTACGATCAAGAAATCGCTTCCGGAAATTTGCGTGATGTCGTTAAATTTTCCTGGTTGACCAGGGAGGTAATTAATTGCACGTATCGCTGTAGAGTCGAGGTTGATAAATTGCGAAACTGAAGACACGAAGCACTCCTTTTCGCTGCCGTTTCCATTGGGAAGGATGGCCTTGTAAACGTTTGATTGCAACACCGCAGGAACACGTTTCCCATTTGAAAGATCATATACAAATACTGCCGAATTGGAAGCATTGAGTGCAGTTAAATTGAGCAGATATTTATCCCCGGAAGGGTTATCAGGAATCAACATGCGGAACGAAGTGCTGTTGCTCAAATTGAAATTTCTTGGGTATCGCCAAACATAATTTGAGAACACCGAATTGGAGGTTACCAAAGCGCCACTCGAATTGTTGATGGCTACATAGCTAAACTTGTAATTCGTGGTTGCAGCGCCCAGCAAATTGGCTGGAATTGTTCTGGTAAAGGTGCGGCTTCCATGGCCTTCGAAGGTTGAATCTAAAACCGGCTGGTTGCCCAAAGTAAGCTGGTAGCGGTGGTCTTCGAATTGAGCAGCGTTTGAAACAGATTTGTAAGTAATTTTTAGTGTAGCCGGCGGACCAGCAGCTACTGCGTTTGCACTCGGCAAACCAGTATTTTGATTAAGCAAAGGAGCCGTAAATACTGGCCCCGACCAACCTTCGCCTTCGGTGTAATCTGGATCGGTTGAATTGTTAAAATCGGTTTTTCCGAAATAATAAGAGCTCGTGTTTTGGTTTACTACTTCGTTAATGAAATATGGGGCTGCAGTAGCTGTGGCAAATTCTTGATCTGCTTCTACAGTAAATCGGCGGTTGGTAATGGAGTTATTCCAAGTGATGTAATAAACCGCTGTATCGGTAAATAGCGAATAATAAGGATTGCTTTGTTCGGCATTTGGATTGGCATAGAGACGGCTATCGAGCCATCCGTCGTTTTTGCGGCCATAGAATTCCACAAAATCTCCGGCATTCCAAGCGCCATCGGTTTCTCCTTCCACATGAATAAATTGCTCTTCACCGCGGCCAAAAATTTGCAAATTGCGCGGATCGGCAGCGGTAAGTTCTGGAATCGCTGCTTCGAGGCTTTGCCAAGAAATTCGGTAAACACCGTTATTCCAAACTTTCAGTTTATAGTATTTCTGGCTATAGTTGATCCATTCGTTTCCAAACGTTTGCGCTTGGAGTAACGCGGAGCTCAACAGAAAAAACAGGAGAAGTAATCGTTTATTCATAAGCAACATTTGAATAGCTAATTAACCTAAATGGTTATTCTTTTGTTTTCTTTTGATTGAGGTTGAAGCGCAACGAGAACACATTTGAATACAAGGCAGTACTTTGATCACCAATGTCGGTAAGTGCGTAATCGATGTTGATTGGTCCGAGCTTGACACCTACGCCTAGATTAGGCTGAAAGCTAACTTCACGGCCAGTTTGTTCAAAGTTTACCACCGACTGGAAATTTCCAACACCACCTCTCAAGAAAATGAGTTTTTTGTATCCAGCTTCGAAACCGAAAACTGGCGTCATCGACCAAAATTGATCGCGGATAATTGTATTTCTCATACCATCGAAGGTGGTTTGAAGATCGAGCGAGGTAAGAACCGAAAACTTGCTTCCCAACTCGAATTCGCGTGCAGCACCAATATTTAGGGTGGGGCGAGTAATTTCTGATGAATTTTCAGGAATCACATTTCCTGTAGCCGCAAAGGCAGCGCGCTGAGACTCGCTTAAATTGAACGACCATGCGTTAAATGTGGTGGTTACATCGCGTGCCATGGCAGCAAATCGCCACTTGTTTTTTTCGTAACGGATACCTGCGTCTAGTCCGAAGCCCCAAGCTTTTGCAAAATCTCCGATGCGTCGGTTAATCACTTTAGCATTGGCTCCAAAGCTTAATCCTGCCGGTTTTAATTTTCTCGAGTAAGAAAGAATAACGCCCAAATCGGCAGCTGCGAACTTGGTAACACGATCATAATTGATGTTTCCATTGGCATCGATGAGTTCGGATGTGTCGGCAATGTCGTCGATTCCGAAACGTACAACCGAAACAGCCATAGCCGAACGATCGTCGATTTTGCGAGCAAATGCACCATAATCGTACTTGGCAATTCCTGCAAAATACTCTGAGTGCATTAGTGCAACCTGGGTTTGATCGGTCATGGCCACTAGTGCGGCAGGATTCCAATAGCCTGCAGTAACATCGTTAGCAATTGCTGTTTGAGCGCCCGACATGCCAAGTGCGCGTGCACCAACACCGATGGTTAAAAATTCGTTACTGTATTTCACCTGTGCATTGGTAAGCACTGGTAAGGCAAGTAAAGAAGCGAATAGGGAAAGTCTGTTTATTTTCATGCAGGATGGCTTATTTATCGTGCAAACTGTTTGAGATGAGTATTTTGCGAGCATGGAATCGGATTTAGGCAACCCCTGTAAATCGTTTTCCTGAAGTAAATATTTTGTACTGGTAGAATCTTTTTTTCCTTTGCATTCTGAAGTGAAGTAGCTTCGCGCTGAAAACTCGTTTTACACGCAATGAAAAGACTGATTAAGAAGTCGCATTTCGACAATGTCAACGCCCTCAGATTTATGGCGTTTTTGGCGATATTTTTGGCACATGCGTTCATTACTTATAATCAGCAGATTAAGGTTTCTACGTTGTATTCTGATCTGAGGCAATTTACCTCCAATATCAACGACGCTGCATACAGTTTACTATTTATACTAACAGCATTTTTGAACACGTGGAGCATTTTCGAAGAGAGATTTATCTACAAGAAAATGAACGTGTTACGATTTTACATGCGCAGAGTTTTTAGTGTTCTCCCACTCTATTTTATCGCTTTTTTGCTTGGAAATTACATCGCACCCATGTTGGCTGGCAGCTTAAATATGCCCACTTGGGAAAAAATCATTGAGTGGAAGTACCTACTTTTCGTCTTCAATTTTGGCTATGTCGAAACTTGGAATCCCTTGTTGGGATTTACGGGAAATATGTGGTCGATCGCAGTTTCTATTCAGTTTCTGATTGTTTGGCCATTTTTAATGGATCTTTTTCGCCGCAATGAGACCATTATGTTCGGATTATTGTTGTTCGTTTTTGCAGGTTTCACTTGGCTTACAGGCGGAGATCCTTCGTTTAAATTTCATTCCTTAAACTATTTGCCAGAGTTTGTAGCCGGATCGTTTGTGGCATACATCAGCTTCTTTAAATACTCAAGTTACAATCGCCTCAAAGAAAACACCAGACGCACTATTGGTTCTGTTTATCTTTTATTTATCGTCTTTTTGGTTCTCCGCAGCAAGGTTTTAAATCAGTTTCCAGAGGTACCACAGTTTGTCCTTCATTTTACCGAAAAAGTATTGATAGCAGGAACGTTAGCTTACTTCCTGTTTGAGCAGAATTTCAACTCCAATTCGGTGTTAAAAATGGCGAAACTCAAGTTCATGACTTTCCCAGGAAAAATTGCGCAAAGTCTTTACACCTATATGCCACTTGGAATTGTTGTGGGCTTTATCACGACTGCATTTTTGGTAGACACCGAAACCTTAACGAGCGTTACTTTACTTCGACCGTTTATTGCCTTATTTGTCACGTTTGCTGTTTCCATTTTTAGCCACGAATACCTCGAAAAGAAGTTCCTTCGCCGCAAGAAAAACTACAACCCTACCCGAGAATACAATCCTGTTGGACTACCCGATGCAAAGACGAAATCTTCCTGATCTATTCACTCTAGCCAATTTGCTTTTTGGCTGTATAGGAATCCAGTTGGTGCTGAAAGGTGAACCTGTACTGGCTTGCTATACCATTTTAATTTCTGGCATTTTCGATTTTTTCGACGGCATGGTAGCACGTGCTCTTAAGATTAATAATCCACATGGAAAAGACCTCGATTCGTTGGCTGATGTGGTGAGCTTTGGAGTGCTTCCGGGCTTTTTAGCGATGACTTTGATTACTGGCGCCGATGAGTTTTATTTTGGTAAAATCTGGCTGATGGGTTTCGAAACACCACAAGGCTTGATCTATCTCTCGTACATCGCGTTTTTGATCCCGATTTTATCAGCTTACCGGTTGGCAAAGTTCAACCACGACACCAGACAAACAGATAGTTTCATCGGACTTCCAACTCCCGCCAATGCACTCTTTTGGTGCGGCTTGGTGGTAGGCATCGATTCTGGGATTTGGTGGCTTATTGCTACACCAATTGTGATAGTATTCCTCAGTGTTTTTTTCAGCCTAATGCTACTTGCTCCACTACCGATGTTTTCGTTCAAGATGAAAACCTTCGGATGGACTGAAAACCGCTTGCGCTACATTTTTCTGCTTTGCTGCGCACCACTGCTTATTTTATTCAAAATTGCAGGTTTGGCAGCAGTAATCATTCTGTTCATTTTGTTTTCGATCTTCCAACAATTGGGAAGCAAAAACGAAACAGAAGCGCTTTAGTTATTGCGCGCTGATGCTGTAGCTGAAGCTTTCCATGATTGGATTAGCCAACAATTCTCTACAGGCTTTGTCTACCATTTCTCTAGCAGCTTCTTCTGATGGTGCTTCTACTTCCAACTGAACGTGCTTGCCTATTCTCACGTTTCCGATGGTTGGCAATCCTAAATTAGTCATGCTTCCAGTAACAGCTTTTCCTTGTGGATCTAACAATGCCTTGTGTGGCATTACGTCAATTTCGGCAACGAATTTCATGGTTGTTGAATTTGTGGCGAAGATAATACTTCCCTCTTTCAATTATGACTGCATTTTAATACAAATAAAAATCCAGTGTGAGTGATGAACAACGCACTGGATTTAGCCTTCAGCAGAAAATTCTATTTCACTGCAACATTAAAATGCTGGATTTTATTCTGCGAAACAATTTGAAGGATATACAAGCCTTGAGAAATATTTGAAGGAATTTCTAATTCAATTCCATTGGAAACTTGACTCAATTGGAAGCCATCAACCATTCTTCCTTGTAGATCAAGCAACTGAATTGCATCAACAGAAGTTTGCAATCCAAGCAGATTTAGCGATGTACCGCGCATAGCGGGATTTGGAAACAACTGAATCGACGAGTTATCGAGTTGCTCTACACCCACATCATTGATTTGGTCGGTGTATCGTACAACTACAGCATCATTTTGAACACCATTGTTTCCTTTGCCTGCCAATACGATCCGACCATCTTGCTGAATCGTAAGGCCATTGGCTTCATCAAAGCCAGCAGCGATGTCGGTACGAAGTGTTCCATTATCGCCAAAATCAGTATCTAATGAACCATTCGGATTAAATCTAATCATGGTAAAATCTAAATCATCGAAACCTGATCCAGAAGTTCCAGCACACAAGAATTTACCGTTTTGAAGTGCCATATCATAGATCACATCTCCAGAACCGAAATTTTGAACGACAACCCCATTGTTTCCAAATGAAGCATCCAATGTTCCATCATTTCTAAATTTCAACAATGCAAAATCGTATGACAAATCTCCTGCTAAAGTGTATCCTGAAACTACAATGTTTCCATCTTCAGCGATTAACATTCCATATGCTTCCTCAGAGTATTCAAATGAAATTGGAGATTCAACATAGCCATCACCGCCAAAAACTACATCAGGAGTGCCGTTGGACAAAAATCGAGCAGTTAGAAAATCAAAGTTCTGTTGTCCCCCAGATGTAATACCTTGGTCGTAATGGCCGCTAGCAACGATCGCTCCATTGGATTCTAACAATACACTAGAGAAATCATTGTCGGAATTTTCAACTGTCATGAACGTCGCACCATTGTTTCCAAAACTAAGGTCTGGAGTTCCATCAGCATTCAATCGCCAAATGGCAGGCATTGCACGAAATTGATCGTCGCCTGCCGAACCTGCTAACACAATTTTTCCATCTGCTTGGATCGCCATGCTATATGCAAATTCATCACCCGGAGCAGATGCAGACAAAAAGATTCCATTGGTTCCAAATTCGGTTGCTAAAGTCCCGTCTGAATTAAACAACATAGCACATGCTGAAAACTGAAACTGCTCATTTGCAACTGTGCCAGCAACCAAAATTTTACCAGTAGGAAGCACTTGCACAGCATACGCATAGGATTCATTGTAAGCCTCGATCACAACCGAACCAGTTGTATTAAATGTTAAATCTGGCGTGCCATCAGAAAGTAATCGCAATACCAATAGCTTGCCTCCGAAGGTTGTTTGATTGATCGCTGTTCCAACGGCAATAATCTTGTTGTCTAGCGGTTGAACTGTAACTGCTGTTAAATTGTCCTGAAATCCAAAATCCTGCTGATAAATACCGTCTGTATTGAAGGTTGAATCTGGACGCAAAGGCAATTGCGCAAAAACTACTGTGTTGAAAAAAAACACCAATTGAAGTAGTCGAAGTTTAATCATGCTTATCTAGGTTTAAAAAGGATAGTATTGTTAACTACGGGGTTTCAGACTTTGGTCGGAGCTCAAAATTTTTCCCAAGATATACACGACGCACAGTTTCATCGGCCGCTAACTCTTCGGCGGTGCCTGCTTTGAGGATTTTTCCTTCAAAAAGGAGATATGCCCTGTCGGTGATGGTTAGGGTTTCATGCACATTGTGGTCGGTGATCAAAATCCCGATATTCTTGCGTTTCAAACTGGCAACAATAAACTGAATGTCTTCAACCGCAATGGGATCAACGCCTGCAAATGGCTCATCGAGCAAAATGAACTTTGGATCTGAGGCTAGTGCACGTGCAATTTCAGTTCTTCGGCGCTCACCACCGGAAAGTAAATCGCCTTGGCTGTGACGGATCTTCTGCAAGCTGAACTCATTAAGTAATGATTCCAAGCGCTCAGCTTGTTCGGCTTTACTGAGCTTCGTCATTTCCAACACCGATCGGATGTTGTCTTCAACACTTAACTTTCGAAATACAGATGCTTCTTGAGCTAAGTAGCCGACACCAAGTTTCGCACGTTGATACATCGGAAGGTCTGTGATGTCGCGATCGTCGAGGAAAATCCTGCCTTCATTGGGCCTAATCAAGCCTACAGTCATGTAAAATGTGGTCGTTTTCCCAGCACCATTTGGCCCGAGCAGCCCCACGATTTCACCTTGATTTACTTCCACCGAAACATTGTTCACAACAGTTCGGCGCTTGTATTTTTTAATGAGATTTTGCGTGTGAAGTTTCATCGTTTATCAGAATCTGAGCACCAAAGAGACACGCATACCAAATGCTTTTGCCTGCGGTCGTTCGAGATGGGTCATTCGCCAGAGTGCATCTACCCGAACAACCTTAAAAATGTTCTCCACTGCAACACCCGATTCAAGATAAGGCCTATGAAACCTCGGATCTTGATTGCCCGGATAAATTAGTTGGGCTCTATTTGCAGCCGACATGTCGCCGATTACAGATTTGAACGTGAGCACTTCTCTCCACTTTAGTTTTCGAAGCAAAGGTATCTTATTCAGGAAAAATCCTTCAAAGTGATGGTCAACAAATAAATAAACATACCGATCGCTCGCAAATTCAAAGATGTTCATCATGTTGAAGGCCATCTGGTCAAGGGCGTAAGTCTGACTTCCCTGGTGAACTTCCATGAAAAGGTAAGGCGCAGCGCCCCAAATTTTCCCCATGTCGATCGCGTAATCGGTATAACCAAGCGGCTGAAGTCGAAATCGATCGCTAATTCTAAATTTTACTTTGTAATAGCTAAACTGCGAACGGAGCACATTGGGCACTCCTGCAGTAACATCCAATTGAATTACAGGATATTTCGAACCGGCACTTATGCGGTCAAATTCGCCAGCGATGTATTTATCTTTCCAAGCGAAACGGGTGTGGAAGGTGATTTCTGATGTTGTGATATTGCTCAACGTCAGTAAATTAGATTCATCGTAACGATTAAAAGCAAAATCTCCCAATGGTGTGAGCCGCCTGTTTAAAACACTGAGACGATTGAGTAATCCTGGAAAATATTCGTACTCATAAGTAGCTTTAAATTCTTCAACATTGGTTACATATTGAAGTTTGGTTCGCCGAAACATCGATGTCATGATATTGTCGAGCTGCAGCGTGTTAGCACTTAAGGAAAGTTGCTCCAAATCAGACTTATACGACACTGAAAGCAAATTCCGGTGTTTTTTGTTTTTGGCTACAAACCACCTAAAACCGACCCTAGGTTTGAGGCGTTTATCGAGAGTTCCATAAGCCAACGAGCCCTTTAACTCGAGCCTTGTGCTGAATGAGTTATCTGTAACACCTCCAAATTTAACGCGGTTTCCTTCGATGTCGTTCCAAGAGAAAAATGTGTAATACTGACCAACCAGAAACTTGTCCCAACGAAGATATCCAGTGGCTAACATTTGGACGAGATACCTTGCATTCACTAGCCGGGGTACCTCGATCAAAGAATCAACCATTACATAAATGTTCTTTTCAGTTTTGCTGAGCGTATCGAGCCTCAGAGTGTCCCAAGCTGCCTCCGAAAGTGTTGATGCACTGTCGGAAATTACAATGTCGTTTCCAGTCCGAAACAAAGAGTCGGGCAGTTGAGGGTCGATAATTATCTTATCGTAAATGGTTGTTTTTCGACCGTAGATGCCAATTCCATCTCCTTTTTCGAAAGGTGCAAAATCACCCATCGATTTCTCTTTCTTGAGCATCCACGTTTTACCATTCACCCTTTCGTACTCTTGGTACACATCAAACTGTTTGATGTAGTTGATGTTTGCTTGATCGTTGAAGCGAATGTTGACCTGCTTCACGGCGAATGTTTTGTCGTGGATGAACAAATCGCCCGTAAAAGTGAGGTCCTGTTTTCGTTTTGGAAGGAAGAGTAATTTGTAACATCTTTCCTCGCCAATGTAAACACTATCAACTAAATAGTACTTGTAATATCGTAGGAAATTGTCGGTAACTGGACTCACAAACGACCTATTGAAGACCAGCAGAAAATTGTCGTAGATATTGATGTTCTGGTACATATCGCCCAGAAATTGAGAAACGGAAGTGTTCTGCACACCCGAAATTCTGCTTCCAAGGATAACTTCCTGTTTCCTTTGTGGATTTCGCGTGTAATAGATGTTCGAGGTATTTTCTGTGATCGCCATTGGCAAATACACTTTTCCATCGTCGGTGGTATCGGCATAATCGAACATGAAGTTGAACGGCTTAAGTGCTTTCCGCTTGGAGAGCTTGTCGCCGTAGTTGTTCATATCGAATTCTATCTTGTGATAAACCCGGTATTGGTAAGCTGAAATATTGGCGGGATTGTTCTTTTCCTTGTTGGCTACAACCTCGCGCATGATGCGATGGGCAGGATTTTCGCCAGGGCGGATTTCTACTGCATTGAGCATTGTTTCGGCAGTCTGCAAAAGGATGGTGATCTCGTTGTTTTTGAGGCGTTGCACCCGAATTTTTTGTGGCTTGTAACCAAGATAACTTACCAGCACTGTATCAACTGCTTTGTGGATACTGATGTCGAAATTGCCGTAAATATCAGAGTGCGAACCAATGTTGGTTCCTTGGAAGATCATGTTTACGAAAGCCAACGGCTCTTTCGTAGCGGCATCTTTCACAACACCCTTCACACGGGTAATTTGCCCAATAAGGGCACCCGAAATAATAGTAAAAAGTAAAATGAGTTGTAAAGGGCGTAGTCTAGTCAAAGCAATGATTTAATCGAAGCTGCACATAACAAAAATAAGTTAGAACCACCCAACTTCAGGGATAAAATCAATAAACTGGTTCACATCCTTCGGTGGATAAAAAGAAACCCCGAAATCCAAAGACTCCGGGGTTCGAAAAAGTTTAATTGAATTCTAAAAATCAGTGGCTTGCTTTGTCGGGATTGTTCTTCATTTCACGAATCCAGTAAATCGTGAAGAAAGTAATCAAACCAATAAACAGCAAATTAGTAGCATTACCAACGGTTGGCATGAACTGAAATAAAAATTCAAAAAAGTCTGCTATCGCGTAGAATAAAGAGTTCATGTTCAATAAATTTGTGGCGAAAATAGTAATTTTCTTTTTCCCTCTTTGTTCCTCCTCTGTGTTTATTAATTTTTTCAGGACTTCCCATTTCATTAATCTGCTCATGCTTCCGCTTGTGTTGCTAGTGATGTGGGTATTTATTCTTCCTAAGCCCGAAATTAACAACACAGAAAACGCGTTTCCTCTTTTCCTTTATTCTATCCAAGGCCTTAGGAATTTTAGAGAACTGCAAATTGGAATTTCGCTCATCATCATTGTAACACAAGCATTATTCCTTACCTCGGTGATCAATCGCCAAAGCGTTTTGCGAGAAGTGAGTAACCTGCCGGCTTTGATGTATGTGGTCTTAATGAGCTGTTTTCCTGAGCAGCTTTCCTTTAACCCTTTGTTGTTTGCCAATTTCTTCATCATTATATTCCTCAACAAGTTGTTCAATCTGTACCATGCAGAATCAGCTGTATTTCCATCGTTTGATGCAGGATTTTTTATTGGTATTGCTGCGCTGTTTTATTGGCCCGCTTTGTTTCTGTTTCCACTCATTTGGGCATCACTAATCTTACTAAGACCTTTCAATCTCAAAGAATGGCTGGTAAGTTTCATTGGTGTGAGTTTGCCGTTTCTCATTTTTGGAACCGTACTATTTTGGTTCGATATGCTATCGATTAAAAGCATACAATCGGTTTTCGAACCTTTTTACCGCGTGCAGTTTTCGGCTGTTTACAACGAAACATACATCATCCTTTTTGTTATTCTGTTTTTCATTGTTGCGGCTTCGTTGGTGAAATTTTTTAGAGATATCCGGACTTTCGCCAAGCTCCGAACCCGTAAATTTCTGATTCTGTTGGTTTGGTTTTTTATTTTCGCCACTTTGAGTTACCTCATCTCGGTAAAAAGAACCATGATTAGCCTATCCTTTCTCTCGGTACCGCTGTCGGTATTGTTTTCGAACTACTTCATTTCACTCAAAAATCAAATCCTAGCCGAACTGCTCTTCATTTTGCTGCTCGCAGCTGTGATTTATAATCAAGTACTCTTCTTCTTACAATTCAATCCTCTCTAAAATGCAGAAATCAATTCGTATCGGTGTTGTGGTATTTCCGGGTTCTAATTGCGATCAAGATATGGTCGATGCCCTGTCGGTATACCCACAAGCGGAAGTTTTCAAACTTTGGCACAAAGACCAAGATCTTCAACAAGCTGATTTGATTGTACTTCCAGGAGGATTTTCTTACGGAGATTACTTACGTTCTGGTGCCATTGCGCGTTTTTCTCCCATCATGAAAGAGGTGATCGATTTCGCCTCAAAAGGCGGATATGTGCTCGGTGTGTGCAATGGTTTTCAGATTCTTTGTGAAGCTAAACTGCTACCTGGAGCCCTCTTGCACAACAATTCTCACCAGTTCATCTGCAAGAACGTATTCATCAGACCAGACAACCAAGAAAGTGCCATTAATGCTAGCTTAGACATAAATCAACCGCTTTGCATCCCGATTGCTCATGGAGAAGGAAGATTTTACGCGGATGAAGCTACAATGGCAGAAATCAACGCAAACAAACAAGTCATTTTCCGCTACTGTGCTGCCGATGGAAGCCCATCAAACCCGAACGGATCGCTGAACGAAATCGCCGGAATCTGTAATTCAACCAAAAACGTTTTCGGCATGATGCCTCATCCAGAACGCGCTGCCGACAATATCCTTGGCAACGTTGATGGACGAAAAATCTTCGATGGCTTCCTTCAACATTTGTTTGCCTTAGTTGAAAACTGATCCACATTACATCTCAAATACCCTTATTTTTGACCCGAAACACCATTAAAATTCCATGAAAAAAGACAAAATAGTATTCGAACTCATTGGTGAAGAACTTCAACGCCAAACAGAAGGTATTGAGCTTATTGCTTCAGAAAATTATGTGAGCAACCAAGTGATGAAAGCAGCAGGTTCGGTGCTAACAAATAAATATGCAGAAGGCCTACCGGGAAAAAGATACTATGGTGGCTGTCAGTGGGTTGATGAAATTGAAAACATCGCTATCAACCGTCTAAAAACATTGTTCAACGCACAGTGGGCAAACGTTCAACCACATTCGGGTGCTCAAGCAAATGCAGCTGTCATGCTGGCTTGCCTGAATCCGGGCGATAAAATTCTTGGATTCGACCTCAGCCATGGCGGCCACCTCACACACGGCTCTCCTGTAAATTTTTCAGGAAAGCTATACCAACCTTCATTTTACGGGGTTGAGAAGGAAACTGGACTCATCGATTGGGACAAAGTGGAGGCTACTGCCAAGAAAGAAAAACCTAAAATGATCATCTGTGGAGCTTCAGCTTACAGCCGCGATTGGGATTATGTTCGTCTTCGTGCGATAGCCGATCAGGTTGGCGCGCTTTTACTAGCCGACATTTCTCATCCATCTGGCTTAATAGCCAAAGGCATCCTCAACGATCCGCTTGAACAGTGCCATATTGTTACCTCAACAACCCACAAAACCCTTCGCGGTCCGCGTGGAGGAATCATCATGATGGGCAAAGATTTCGAAAATCCATTTGGCTTCAAAACACCAAAAGGCGAATTGCGCATGATGTCGGCATTGCTAGATTCGGGCGTATTTCCAGGTACTCAAGGCGGCCCATTGGAACACATCATTGCTGCTAAAGCGGTGGCTTTCCAAGAAGCATTGTCGGACGAATACATGGAATACATCATCCAAGTGCAGAAAAATGCAAGATTGATGGCGAAATCGTTGATGAAAAAAGGATTCAACATCATTTCTGGCGGAACTGATAATCACCTGATGCTTATCGACATGCGTTCGAAAAATATCACCGGAAAAGAAGCAGAAATTGCCCTTGGAAAAGCCGATATCACAGTGAACAAAAACATGGTTCCATTCGACGACAAATCTCCATTTGTAACTTCAGGAATCCGAGTTGGAACTGCCGCCATCACCACCCGTGGAATAACTGAAAAAGAAATTCCGCAATTTGTTGATTGGATCGATTACGCAGTGAAAAATGCTAGCGACGACAAAAAACTCCAGTCATTGAAAAAGAAAGTGAACAAAATGATGGAAGAATTTCCATTGTTTGCTTAAATCTTCAGCCAAGATGATTCGAGCCAACGATCCAAATTTACGTTCATGGATTCCTATTCCTGAACATTCCGACTTCCCGATACAAAATCTTCCACTGGGAGTGATTTTAGTAAATGGGAAACACCATGTTGCCATGCGAATTGGCGATTATGTTGTTGATCTTGCAGTGCTTAACAAAAGTGGTTTGTTGGGTGTTGATTTTGTAGACTCCGTTTTTCAAAATGAGTTCATCAACGATTGCATCGGATTGGGCAAAGAAATGACCCGCGATCTTCGCAATCGTGTGAGCCGCTTACTCGACGACAAGCACGACGAACTTCGCACCAATGTTGATTTGCGCGAGTCATGTATTCTTCCAATCAGTTCAGTTGAAGTGTGCATGCCCATTCAAATTGGGAATTACACTGATTTCTATTCTTCCAAGGAACACGCTACCAATGTGGGCACCATGTTCCGCGATCCAGCAAATGCCTTGCTTCCAAATTGGAAACACATTCCGATTGGCTACCACGGCCGCGCCTCTTCTATTGTATTGAGTGGCACACCGATAAAAAGACCAAACGGACAAACCAAAGCGCCCGATCAAGATGCGCCCGTTTTTGGAGCTTCGAAACAGCTCGACTTCGAATTGGAAATGGCTTTTGTTACTTGCAAATCGAATCCATTAGGAAGCACAATCAGCACCTTTGAAGCAGAAGAATACATCCATGGAATGGTGCTATTTAACGACTGGAGTGCACGCGATATTCAGAGTTGGGAGTATGTTCCACTTGGGCCATTTTTAGCCAAAAGTTTCGCGTCTTCTATGTCGGCTTGGGTGGTGAGTTTGGATGCATTGAAACCATTCAGAGTTTCTGGACCTCAACAAGATCCTAAGCCTCTTCCCTACTTGCAATTCGAAGGCGACCACAACTATGATATCGAATTAGAGGTTTTAATTGAATCTCCGAGATTTAATCCTGCCAGAATCTGTCATTCCAATTATAAGTATATGTATTGGAATATGGTCCAGCAATTGGCACATCATGCATCCAATGGTTGCAATATTCAAGTAGGCGATTTATACGCCAGTGGAACCATCAGCGGCCCCATAAAAGATAGCTTCGGCTCCATGCTCGAACTTACTTGGAGAGGCACAGAACCCTTGAAAATGCCCGACAGTACGGAGCGAAAGTTTATCAACGACAACGACACCGTAATTATGCGTGCGTTCAGTAAAAATGAACAAGTACGAATTGGTTTTGGAGAGGTCGTAACAAAGGTTCTTCCTGCCTAAATCTTTAATAAAAAACGAAAAAGCCGTCCTGATTAATTTCAAGACGGCTTTTTTATTTGAGTAAGGTTATTGCTTAACGCATTTCCCAGGTTACCATAAGGTTTTCCCAGTAAAGGCTTACTTTTCCTTCACCAGTTGGTTCGGCTTTGATGTCGAATTTGAAACGCTCATTGAATTCAGGAGATTTCGAAGGTTTTACTTTAATACGCAAAGCATCTTTCGATTCATCGTATTTGTAAGCTCCCCACTGGTCTGGAACGTTGTTGAAGATGATTGTCCATTCGTTTTCGCCAGGAATAGAGAAAATTGCGTATTTACCAGCTCTGAGCATCGACCCGCCCACTTTGCAATCGCGGCTTACTTCGATAGTTGAGGCTTCGTTAGCTCCGGTGCGCCATACTTTTCCATAAGGAACGAGTTCGCCCCAAACAGTTCTGCCTTTCACACCTGGTTGGCTATAGTTGATTCTTAATTTTAGATCTCCTATAACTGTCTTTACTTCTGCAGGTGGACTAGGACGATCATCTTTTTTGGCAACTGATACCTTCTTGTCGGTTGGTTGCGCTTGTGCCTCAATTTGATTGAAAAGGAAACAACATGCAACAACTGCAGCGGCTGCTAGTTTAGGAAATACAATCGGTTTCATAGGTCTTAAAAGGATTTGGACGACGTGTAAAGATAAATTTTTCGTTTCAATAACCATGCAAAAGAAGTTAATCGCGAATTTCTGCAAGCATACATCTTACACTTCCGCCACCAATCGATTCAATTACAGGGATATTTGCTATGAGCAACAACCCTGAACGCTGCAAAACGGCAATTTGTTCATCTTGGAGTGCATCAATGGCTGTTTGTGAAATAACGATCAGATTTTCATCGTTCGAATTACTGATTTCTAAAACATTTCCAGCAAAGGCATCCACTTGTTGTTGGCTAATCGGAATGATAGTTCTGCCAGGAAACTTTAATGATTCAAGTACTAAGTCGCGTTGAGATTCTGGAATCGCGTCGGAACAGATCAATGCGTATTTGGTGCCAATGCTTAGGATTACATTGGTGTGGTAATATGCGTTTCCGCTCGTGTCGAAAGCATCGAATAAGATAGGCTCAAACCCTAAATCGTTTGAAACACGAAGCATAATTTCAGGTTGCGTTCTGAGCGATTTTGATGCGAATACACGCTTGTTTAAGTAGTCGAAAATCAAACTGCCGGTCCCTTCCATGGCCTCATTTTGCAATTCATAATCGCTGTAATCCAAGATTTTTTGTGCTGGAAGATGTTCATCTAGAAACGCTACAACTGCAGCATTCCTTTCCAAGCGCCTGTTTTTCGCCAACATAGGATAATAGGCTCGAATGCGCTTATCGTGCAAGCCCACCCAATTGTTAGGGAACACTGCATCCGGTTTAACAGGCTGATTTGTGTCTTGATAAACTAACACATCGGCACCTTCTTGCTGTAATTGAAAAACCAACTGATCGAACTCGTCGAGGGCACTTTGCTGAGGATTATCGATCGGGACTATTGGTTTTTGGAATGCATTCGTTTCGGCTGTTTCGGCATTGTAGCCAAATGCAGCCGGACGAACCATAAAAACACGCTTACAGGCTTGGTTCATTATTTCGACGGTTCGAGGATTAACGGTTTTCCGGCCTGTTTCACAATTTCGTCTTTCTTCATCAGCTGACTGCGAAAGGTATTGGCGTTAAAAATCGTGAACTGATCATCGTAATGTGGTGCCATGAAATATCCGGATTGCCCTGTTGGAAGCACGCTAAAACTCACATCAGGGTTGGAAAAATCGATAATTCTACGCATTGAAGGACCAAACTTTACCCGATATTCTCCCGATGAATCGATAGAAAAACCGAGGTTATTAATCACTTCATTACCGCCTTGAATGGCTTCGGGTCCGACGTTAAGAAATTGATCCAATGGCTTTTGGCGGCCAACTGGATGACTATGTTCAATTGAATGCACTTTTTTCCATCGCCATCCGGAAACGTCCTTGCCCAATTGTTGGCTCAAATCATCAATAGTCTTTTTCCAAGCACTGTTCACAATGGTATTTCGATTTTCGACTTCTCGAGAAGATAAATTGTCCCACCATTTCGATTCGAAAGAATACAAAAGCACAGGATAACTGGTTTTCATCAAGTGAGAATTCATGTAGCTTTTAAAGAGTTCATAGCCCATTTCATCTTGTAAGCCCATGAAGAGAATGTTGTAAATCCAGCGGTAATAAATCACCGGGCCAACAGATTCAAGTCCATGCTCACCTTCCCAACTCGATAAACGGTTGGCTGCTTCAGTCGACAAAGCATCGGAATTGAGCGTCTTGAGAATTTTCAGCAGGTGTTTAGCTGTTTTTGGGTAAACGGAACTTGTGCTGTTCACCATGAGTTGCTTGCAGGATTCAACATCCCAATCGGACTTTGAGAGGATGCTGGTGGATATATTCAAAGCACGGTCTTCTGGAACATAATATCCTGGATACAAGCCTACAGCGCATGAGTCTGGTTGATTGTTGGCCGAATAAACAAATCCAGATGCAGGATCTTCAGATTTTGGATTTTCGTCGAAAGTGAAGTAACCTAAAGGATCATCATTGCCTGTTGAACCATCAAGAAAACGTTTGCTCATCAAGCCGTTTCGGCGCTTCACTAATTTGGCCGCTGCCCACCAAGCAATGTGTCCGTCTTTGTCGCCATACATTACATTTAAACCAGGCGCATCAATCAAAGCGGCAGCTGAACGGGCATCATCCATCGATTTAGAGTGGTTGATTCCGTAAACAGCTTCAAGCGATCGTGCAGGAAATTTAAGGAAATTCCACCAAACCGAAACTGGTTGTTGGTACAAAGGAAAGTCTTCAAAAACGTCTTGAATGAGCGGCCCATGTGGTGTTTCGGCAATCTTGAGAGTTACTTCTTTGTCGTCTTTTACTTTGATTTTTTCAGTTCTTTTCACCAACGGAGTCCACTCGTTTTTGTGCATTACCCTATCGTTCTCCACTTTCTCGATAAAGAAATCGGTGTCATCGTTTTCGAACATGGTTAGTCCGTTGCCACAGAAATCGTTGTGTCCAACTAATGCGAAAGGCAAGCCAGCAATGTAATTCCCGTAATGCTTAAATCCAGGATACTCCAAATGTGCTTCGTACCAAACGGCTGGTTGTGAGTAGCCCATGTGGGTGTCGTTGCAGAGAAGAGTAGACTTCGATTTGGTGCGTGAAGGCGCTAACACCCAACTATTTGAACCCATCCAAGGTGCTACCGGAAAAAGGTCGATTAAAGCTGAAACTTCGTTACTAAATGCGGCACCTGCAAGCGGTTTTCCACCGGTTACGGGAATCGTTGTAGAACCTTTGGGCCATCCCAGTTCAAGTTCATCCATGTAAACATCGCCTACCTTACGGTAAACGCCTTCAACCATCGGATCAATTCGAAAACCCTCCGCAAAACCAAGAGCCATATAGCCAATAATCAAGTAAACATCCTTGAGTTTAAATGGCTCTTTTTCAATCCCAAGCACCGTAAACTCGAAAGGATTGGTTCCATTTTCGATGTAGGAATTTACCCCAGCGATATATGCATCTGTGCTGGCTTGAATGTTTACAGGGGCATTTTTTCTGAATTCCGCTTCCGACCATTCAGCGTGCTTGTTGAGTCCGATTGTTCTGAAAAATTTATCCGATTTAAGCATCGATGAGCCCAGTACTTCGGCCAATCTTCCGCCAGCCAAACGGCGAATCATTTCTAATTGAAACAAACGATCCTGAGCAACCACGTAACCGAGCGCGAAATATGCATCGGTTTCATTGGCTGCATAAATGTGCGGAACGCCAAATTTATCGAAGTACACTTCTGTTTTATCCTTAAGCCCTTTCAAAGATTGTGTTCCATCGTAAATAGGTAAAAGCGAATGAAGCCAATACCAAGTTCCACCAATAAGAAGAACTAGAATAATGCTAACAGTGATAAGGATTTTCTTTAACATAGAGGTTTGCTTTCGGGAGCCGAAAATTACAAAAGGTTAACCAATTGAACAGAGAAAAGAATAACTGATTTTAGTATTCTGTAACCAGCGAATCCACTTCACCTTTCATCATCAAACTGTATAGTTCGCCAAGGCTATTGATGGAATAATTAACGGTGTTCGACAGGATAATTATTGTGCTGTGATCATCGAGATTTCTCATGAAAAAAGTTCTAAAACCTCTCCACCAACCGCTATGATAAACTATTTTCTTGGCGGTGAAATGCTGGTTGATTCTCCAACCAAAGCCATAATTTCGATACCCTTTTAACTCAGGATTACCAGGTTGAAAGGCTTGTTGAAGTTCATTCTGTGGTAGCAGCTTGTTGGTGTAAAGCGCTTGATCCCAAAGAAATAAATCTTCAACTGTTGAGTAAACATTTTTATCGCCTGTAATACCATTAAATGCATCGTTTGGAGCTTCATAAGCGCCATTGCGTTCATACCCTTTTACAGCGTTGGGTGGTGTTGATTTTTCGCATTTCGAATAAATGTACGATTGCTTCATACCGAGCGGCTCGAAAACGGCCAACTTCATGAAATTCGAAAAAGAGGTTCCACTTAACTTTTCAACCAAAGCAGCCAACACTGCGTAACCCGAATTCGAATAGGCATGGTGCGCGCCAGTTGTAAAATAAGGTTCAGGCTTATGAAGGGCGAATTGCCGCATCATTTCTTGGTTGCTCACAGGCTTGTTTTTATCGCTCAAGAGCGGATCGAGAAACCATCGGTAATCAGGAATACCACTGCGGTGATTGAGCAAGTGACGAATTGTTACTTCCTTCCAAGGAAACTCAGGGAAATATTTGATCAATTTGTCGTCATAATTGAGTAAACCGCGGCTTTTGAGCATCATGATCGCTACAGCGGTAAATTGCTTCGAAACAGAAGCCAATTGAAAAACACTCTTTGTATTGAGCTCTGTTCGTTCGCGAAGATCCGAATAGCCATATGCTTTCCGGTAGATTACGTGGTCTTTCTCTGAAATCAACACTGCACCATTAAAGCCATAAGTATTGCGAAGCTTTTGGAAAATTTCATCGAGCCGAGATTCGGTCTTCTTCGATTTGATGCGGTGCAGTAAACCTTCCATGTGCACCGACAGTTCCTTTCCATTTCCAGCATTGGCTGAAATTCCCAAAAGGATCAGGAAACTGAAAATTCGAAGACGCAGCAAAGTGGAAAGTTTGGTGACTAGGTTAACACAAAATTAACTTTGAACGGCATCTTTGAATGTTACAACTGTAGGAGTTTTCAGACTACCAATGTTAACAAGCAAAAAACGGCCGACTTCCGAAGAAACCGACCGCTTAAAGTGGATTTATTTAGTTATTTAAATCTTAACGATTTTCCCTGTTACTGCTTTACCGTTACCATCGCTGGCGCGGATGAAATAAATGCCTGCAGGAAGCATTTGAATATCGAATTGAAGAACACCAGGCGAAACGCCCATTGAAGGCGAAATGCGGCTCACTGATTTTCCTGAAGCGTCCATAATTTCCCATACTGATTGCTTGCCGTATCCTTCTGGTAATTGGATGGTTACAAACTCGTTTGCCGGATTTGGAACTACCGTCAAGTGTGTTCTTTCAAGCACTTTACCTACGCTTGTTATATCGGCTTCAACACAGCTACCAGAAATAGAATGGATGGTTCTTTCTCCATCTTCGTTGTTTACTTCTTTGATGCTCGCAATGCAAATTTCGTTCGCTGTGATTTGATCAAAATAAATGCGAACCAATTCGATGTTTCCATTTTGGCGACCGATCACAGAATCTCCATGATAAATTCCAAAAACCTCATTGCGCATAGCATTGAAGCCTACAATTTTCTCTTGTTGATTAGGATCTGTTAACGATACAACATCGGTGATATTAATTCCCGACATCTCAAATTGGTATGCCAAAATATCAGCACGTTCGCTTCTTAGATCGATGTCGACATAACCTGCACTGAAGTTTACATTAGCAATCGACAATGACGTTGAATCTAAAGGATTTACAATGTTTCTAGGCCAGAAGCATGATTGGTTTAAATTGCCCTCGTTGCTGTGGATACACCAATTTTGGAGTGCTGCATCGTAAACTGAAATGGCGCCGTCACCATTCAAATCGTGGCATGAAGCAAATGGAACTGTATTTTCTTCGAAAAGATCCATATAAGCAACAACATCAGCCATGTTCACATGCTCATCAACCATCACATTTCCAAATTTTGCAGCACCGCCGCATACACCATTGCAGTCTTCAATCGAAGCTCCACCTGGCACACCAGCACAGTCTACAAATGGCTCACAATCAGGAAGAAGTTGCCATGAAAGCACGCCATTGGTTCTTGTAAAACGCATACAAACCTGCAATGCATTGTTTACATAATTCACCTCTTGACGCCCCAAAGCATCTGGAACGTGTGTAGAATTTACAATTACAGCCAATCGATAATCGCCATCTGGCACTTCAGTAACATCAATCCACTGGCACTGGGTTCCAACTCCGTAAACATCGTAGCATCCAGCAGAAATACCCATGTTTCCGCAATTGTATTGACCGAATCCACAAAGATCCATTACACAAAAACCATTTTTATGCCCTGCCGGGATGAGGTTATTGTTCATATCGTACAAGCGGTAATCTCCATAACCTTCGTAGTGCGTATGTCCGTGACAGTTAACCAAATTGAACATTTCAGGCTGAGATCCTGGAGTTCCGATGTAATAATCCATCAAACCGATATTGTCGATTTTTGAAGAGAATGCAATTACTTGGCGGCTTCCATATCCCGTAACACAACCTTCTTGAATATCGCATTCTTGTGCGTTGTGATTGAAAAGCGTGAGTGAAGACGTAAATGCCAAAGAATCGAAAGCAAGGTCAGGCCCAGCACACATTGGATCGGGAAAATAAATACAAGAACCATCGCTTGCTGTTGCAAGAGGATTGTAATTGCATGCCGTTAAATCCGTGCAACCTGTAATTTGTCCATTGTAAAGCAATTGGAAATCCACTGGCCCTGTGCAATTGTTGTTGCCATCGCCTACTCGAATTTTATAGGTTTGCCCTTGAAGCATCATCACGTTTACCGATGATTGGTCGCCGCAAACATTGTCGTTATAAGCGTAAGTGCCTTCTGGCCCATCGGTTAGTCCAGCACCTCCCGGACAATCTTGGTAGATATATAAACGTGTATCACAGGTTGCTAATGAGCAAGTTGAAACCACATACATCCCAGAAAGAACTGGAGAAAAAGTAAACCATGAATTATCGAAACTAGCAGTATGTTGCCCTTCGGTGATCGTGATTGGAGCGGTGCAAGATGTGCCTGGAGCACAAGCCACTGAGTGAGCCGCGTAACTACCAAACGCATTGCCTTGCGCTACAACGGCGCCATTCCAGCTAACCCAATAACCACCTGGTGCATAAATTCCATCACCATAAGTATCAAAAACTTCAACCAAAACACAACTATTGGTTGGAACACAGATGGTGTCGCCAGTTGACGTTCCTTGAGCAAGAAGAATATTGTTAACTGGATCTGTTATCCTCCAATATGTTTCTTGAGGCCAAGCATCTTCAATAATCTGAATGCCTAGCTCTCCCAAACCAGCACCACAATTCTGTGCTTGTAAGAAAACAGCCGAGAACAATACGAAGGCTGAGAGTAATAATTTTTTCATTGCGTTAGGTTTATGAATTTCAAAAGTAACGATTCTCGATTATCTACAAAGGTTTTCTTTAGGCATTTATACCTAATCAGTCCAAAAGGATTTAATTCAAATTGTTGGTTTTAAGATAGTTACCGCACCGATTCTTTACATTCTCACGGATGTTAAACCAGAAAAGATTGTAATCAGCAACATGGTAATTGTCCATCTTGATTAACCAACGGCCTGGCACATGCGGTTTTTCGATCCACAGAATGCCTTTGTTTACGCGTGCGTTATTAATGTTTTCTTCAATTTTATTGAACTTCCAAGTGATGCCTCCGAGGTTTTCTTTTCGACTCACCAAGGTTGAATCGGTTTTCCAACTGAGCGGATTTACACAAATGGCATTCTCGTAACCCGACGACTTGTAATTCGGTGGATAATATCCATTTTGATAGGTGCACCAAGAAACGAAGCAGTTGTTTTCCAATGGATTGTCGCACACTTCAGTCGTATTAAAATATCCTTCAGGAACCGGCATTCCAACCAAATACGCTGCAACCATGCGTTGAGACAATTGCGGATCGACTTCGATTACTTCTTTGATCAACTTGCCAGAATGACGTGTGCCTTGCGAATGACCTGCAATGATAAACGGGCGACCTTTGCTGTGGTTGACGAGGAAGTATTGAAAGGCTTTTTTCACATCTTGATACGCCATTTCCAATGCAGCTTCTCCACTTTCGCGGTCGCTGGTGAAAAACGAACTGATATGAGCTTGTCGGTATCTTGGGGCGTACACTGCGCAACTTTCGTTAAAGACGCTGGCTTGATTTAAAATGCTGCTTCCATCTACTTTTTCATTCATCTTCGGATCGTTCACATCAGCATTCCAATAAAACGCATTCTCTTCAGGAGGTGATAAAAACAAGGTTGGATGCACAAAAAAAACATCTACACGTGCTGTTTTTTGTCCGTCGATCATGCCCTTTCGCGGCAGTGAATCGGCCATGTCTTTCCTGTCGGGAAGTGCTGCCCAACTTGAAGGAAGCGAATAATCCACTGCTGGTGGTTTGGGCATTATGGCAAACGACTTATCGAGTTTCGGTGGAACATAATTGTTGCCCATGTAAGGCGAACGTTTACAACTGAAAATCAATGCCATCAGCAGCAGAGCAAAAGCGGAACGAATCATTTCACAAAAATACCGATCATTCCCACATTTTTTTAGCAACTTGCAAACTAAATGCGCAACGTTCAGGTTATGAAAAATTTCATTCGATTTGCTCCGTTCCTGTTGATGATGCTTTCTTTTCAAACGCTTGCCATTGCTGGAGGTGGTGACGGTGATAAAAAGCCAAAAGAAGAACTTCGCCTCAACGCCGATGAAGCCATTCATTACGCCAGATGGAAGAATTGCCTCCGCTTTGGCGATACTTGGTCGGTGAAAAAAGACACCAGCGGAACAGCTTGGGTGGTTACAGCTGAACGAAGTAAAAAAGTAAAAAAGGCCTTTCGCGACCACAATGGAAGCGTTTACAAATGTGGAGCAGCTGAGAATTGCAGAATGAATATCATGCGCAACATGGTGTTAGATGAGAAAACTGCAAAGGTCATCCGTAGAAATCAGCTCAGGAGTTTTAGCAAAGATTAACGTCGATGCTTTAGTGAATCACTTCGAAGCGTTTCACGATCAATTTACCAGTAAAATCTTCCACCCGAAGCAGATAGACACCTTGCGGCCAAGTACTTGTCGCAATTGTATTTCCTTGCGATGAACTTCCAGAAAGCACCAATCTACCATCCACCGTGAAAACGGTGAAATTGAAATTGCGACCCGAACGATCCTCTATTTTCAAAAGATCGGATGCTGGGTTCGGATAAACATCAAAAATTTGATTTTCAATTGATTCTGCGCTTGTTGCGGTGATACTTTCGGTTGCAGTACATCCTCGACTGTCGGTAATTGTTACGGTGTAATTTCCTGGTGTACTGAAATTTATGGCATTTCCGGTTTCACCGGGGAAGTCCTCCCAAGTAAAAGTGTACGGCGGCGTACCTCCTGTAATTGATCCTATGGTGAGGGTTCCGTTCGATTCACTCAATACTCCATTGATGATCAATGGCTGAGTAACAGAATACACTTGACTCCATAAACATCCTTGAGCTGAAACTGCTGTGAGTGTATAGTTTCCAGTGGAGAGATTCTCTAAGTCTTGCGTGGTTTGTCCATTCGACCAGCTGTAACTTACAGGTTCTAAGCCTGACGTTAAGGTTACATTCACTGCGCCATCGTTAAATCCGTTGCAGGTGATAAAGGTGGTTTCTGCAGTGAATTGGACTGGAAGGGCAGTTACAACTGAAGCGCTTAAATTCACCAAACAGCCACTTGAATCGATGGCTTGAAATGTTACTTCTGCGCCCGAATTGAGTGTGATTTGATCTTCAATACTTCCATTGCTCCAATGGGGATAGTAAAAATCTTCTGGGTGGCTGATCACTGCAGTTTGCCCCGGACAAAGCAATGAATCGCTCACAAGTAATGGTGAAAAAACTTCGCAGGAGTCTGTTTTGTAACTACCGATGTATGCCCAATTGCCTGGTGAGATTGAAAATCCAATCTCAAAATCCACAGCCAATCCAAAAGTGCCTGGAGCAGCAAAACTTGCAGTTCCATTGCCTCCAAAAATGAGGCTTGACGTGGCATTGTTGTAAGCCATATCAAGAACAGAATACCATCCAATACCATAAATTTTGTCGAAACGATCTACATCATTCGATACAACATTGATTCGATACAACATTGCTTCACGGCTGTTAACCGTAGGAGTATAGAGTGCTCCAAAAGAGGTAAAAAAGGAATCTCGCATAACACCACCTACCCAAATATTGCCTTCTGCATCGTTGGCTAAACTGTTTAGGAGCGAGAGTTTGGTAGATTGAAAATGCCAAGCTGTGTCTTCTGTTCCATCGCTATTTAATCGATAAACGGTTGATGACCAATAACCGGGAGTCACCTGAAGTGAATCTTGCCCGAACCAGGATGTCATTGGAGAATTCATCGTAAAATAAACCCTTCCGAGATTGTCGATTGCCAAACCACCAAATGGATCTTGCCCAAGTGAGCCGCCCATCCAGCCCCAAATGGGATCTCCAGAGGATGAATATTTCTGAATGACCATATCTTGGTTGATCGTAAATACAGGATAATGCCAAGGTCGTATGGTATCTCCGTTCATTTCGAATTCTCCATTGCTTGAATAGGCAAGTATAATTGAACTATCTGGCGCAATTTCAAGTTTGGAGTTTGAATAATTAGTTACGCTGGGAATTGTTCCTCGGATCCACTGCCCTACTCCATTGTCGTCGAAATAAGCAATGAATTCCTGAAACAGCAAATTTGGATTGTTGAGTTGCAGATTCCCAATTGATCCGGTGTCGTGCGCTCTTCCACACATGATCACACCTCCGCCTGGCATGGCACGCACATCTCGCCCGTCGTCGTCCCAAACATTGGCACCATTTACCGCCCACTCGAAATCTCCATCAGCTGAAATCTTCATCAAATACATTTCCCTTCCACCGGCATTTCCTACCAAAGAATCGTTTCCATACCAAAGCACACCGAAATAATGACCTGTGAGATATAGATTTCCTTCTGCATCACAGTCCATTCCATTTACCTGATCCCAATAAATTGAACCGAAAGAAGTTGCCCAGATAAAATCTCCGTTGGGCGCATATTTCAAGATACAAATGTCTTCAATACTGTTCGATTGAAATGAATAGTTTCCAATGTTGAGCACACCAGTAAACTGAACGGCCATGAAGGAATTCCCTTGATCATCAACGGCCACAGCATTGAAATTTTCCACATCGCTATCTATACCTGGGCGAGGCGACCAATTGACCCATTGAAAATTCTGCGCAGAAAGTGAATATGGCAAAATCAATAGTGATAACGCGGTGATTATTAGGCATGTAAATAAGCTTTTTTTCATAGTCGAATAGATTGGTCGAAATTAGAACTTTCGCAGATATGCTGCTTAAAAAAGAAGTTCACAATCAAGGTGATGATTTAGAAAACCGGTTTCAGATCCCACCTGCATTCTGTACTTTGGCTGCATGAATATCAACCCGCAAGACGACAAACGCCTTTTTCTTCTTGATGCGTACGCATTGATTTATAGAGCTTATTTTGCCTTCAGCCGCAACCCGCTGATGAATTCGAAAGGGATGAACGTGAGCGCCATCAGTGGCTTTACTTCCACCTTGATCGATTTGATGCAGAAAGAAAAACCTACGCATCTTGCCGTAGTGTTCGATTCGGCTGAAGAAACCACACGTGCTGCGGAGTTCAGTTTCTACAAAGCCAATCGTGAGGCAATGCCTGAGGATATTCAGAAAAGCATCCCTTGGATCAAGGAAATCATCGCTGGATTTAATATCCCGATGCTCGAATTGGCGGGCTATGAAGCCGACGACATCATCGGAACAATAGCGAAACGCAAAGCTCGCGAAGGCCATGTGGTTTACATGGTTACACCCGACAAAGATTATGGTCAGTTGGTGGAGCAAAACATCTACATGTACAAACCTGGCCGTCAAGGAAGTGATGTTGAAATCCTTGGTGTGAAAGAAATTCAGGAGAAATGGGAAGTTGATTCGCCCTTGCAGGTGATCGATATCCTCGGCATGTGGGGCGATGCAGTTGATAACATCCCTGGAATTCCAGGTGTGGGCGAGAAAACCGCGAAGAAGCTGATCAAGGAATTTGGCTCGATGGAAGCTGTGATCAACCGCGCATCAGAACTCAAAGGAAAACTCCGCGAAAACGTGGAGAATTTTGCTGAGCAAGGACTGGTTTCTAAAATGCTTGCCACTATTATCCTCGATGTGCCAGTAGATGTGCACGATGATGATTTGTTGATTTCACCGCCCGACAAAGAAAAGCTGTCGGCATTGTTTGCGGAACTCGAATTTCGATCGATGGGCAGAAAAATTCTCGGTGAGGATTATTCGGTGAACCGCGTGCAAACTTCCAAACCAGCAGCAGCAGCTCCTAGCAACGGACAAATGGATCTTTTCGGGGAGCCGTCTGACCATGATGCTCCCATGCCAGAACCAGAAAACCGTGGCAAAAACATCCAAAATACCGAACACAATTATCAAGTGGCTTCCAGCGATGCAGAAATTTCGGCATTGATCGAATTACTAAGTCAGCAACAAGAATTCTGCTTCGATACTGAAACCACGTCGTTAGATTACTTTGATTTAGAACTGGTTGGACTTTCATTCTCTATCAAAGCTGGTGAAGGTTGGTATGTGCCATGTTCAACAGATCGAGAAGAAACGCAGCAATTGGTAGATCGTTTCAAACCGCTTTTGGAAAGCAAAACGATTGTCAAAATCGGACAAAATGTAAAGTTCGATTTGCTCGTGTTGCAGCAATATGGCATCCAAGTGAGCTTGCCGATTTTCGATACCATGTTGGCGCATTACCTCATCGAGCCTGACCAAAAACACGGGATGGATTATTTGAGCGAAACTTTGCTTGGATATAGTCCAGTGAAAATCGAGGAATTGATCGGCAAGAAAGGGAAAAACCAAGGCACAATGCGCGACGTTCCATTGGAGCAAATCAAGGAATATGCGTCTGAAGATGCCGACATAACGCTCCAATTGAAGAACGTAATTGCGCCATTGGTGCAGAAACGAGAAGTTGAAAGTGTATTGAACGATATAGAACATCCATTGATTCCGGTGTTGGCATCGATGGAATCTGAAGGCGTGAAAATCGACGAACCGTTCTTGAGAAATTATTCAGAGGAATTGGGAAAAGACCTGATTGTACTGCGCGAAGAGATTTACTCGATTTCAGGCGCCGAATTCAACTTGGATTCGCCGAAACAAATGGGTGACATATTGTTTGAAAAAATGGGGCTTCCAAATGGAGAAAAAACCAAAACTGGACAGTATTCTACCAACGAAGAAGTGCTCAGCAAGCTGGAAAAGGAACATCCAATCATTGGAAAAATTCTCGATTACAGAGAACTAACGAAACTCCGATCTACTTACGTGGATTCGCTTCCAAATTTGATCCATCCGAAAACTGGAAGAATTCACACCACATTTAACCAAACCATAGCCGCAACAGGCAGATTGAGTTCGGTAAGTCCGAATTTGCAGAACATTCCGATCCGCACCGATCGTGGACAGCAAGTACGTAAAGCCTTTATCGCCAGAGATGAAGACCATATTTTAATCTCCGCCGATTATAGTCAGATCGAGTTGCGACTTGTAGCCGAAATTGCACAAGAAGAAGCGATGTTGGAAGCATTTCGCACGGGCATCGACATTCACACGGCAACAGCTGCGAAAGTGTATGGAGTTTCGCTAGACGCGGTAACGCGGGAAATGAGAAGCAAGGCCAAGATGGTAAATTTCGGTATCATCTATTCGATTTCTGCCTTCGGTTTATCACAGCGTTTGGGCGTTCCACGGAAGGAAGCGGCAGAGTTGATTGAAAATTACTTCACCCAATATCCGGGCATCAAAAATTACATGAACGACACGCTTGAATTCGCGCGTGCCAACGGATATGTGAAAACGATGATGGGCAGAAGACGTTATTTGAAGGACATCAACAGCCGGAATTTCACTGTGCGCGGATTTGCCGAGCGTGAAGCTATCAATTCGCCTGTTCAAGGATCGGCTGCGGATCTCATCAAAATTGCGATGATCAGAATTCACGATGAGTTCAAGAAGCAGAATTTGAAATCGAGAATGACCCTTCAAGTACACGATGAATTGGTGTTCGATGCCCATAAATCGGAGCTCGATATTGTTATCCCACTTGTGGAAAACTGCATGAAAACAGCTTTTGCGACCAAAGTGCCAATTGAAGTAGAAACTGGTACAGGTTTAAATTGGTTGGAAGCACATTGATGCAGAACAAAATGAGAATTCAGGTTTTAGTTGTGGAGTAAAAACAGACTTATGCTTTGTGAAATAATTACGATTGGCGATGAAATTCTGATTGGTCAAATTATAGATACCAATTCGGCTTGGATGGCTCAACAGCTCAACATGATCGGCATCAAAGTGAAGCAGATCAGTTCGGTATCCGATGATCGTGAGCACATTTTGAAAGCATTGAAGGAGGCATCCGATAGAGTGCAAATCGTGTTGATTACTGGAGGTTTAGGTCCAACGAAAGACGACATCACCAAGAAAACCTTGTGCGAATATTTCGGTTGCGAAATGGTCTTCAATGAAAGTCAATTCGAAATGGTGGAGAAGATTTTCAGTTCGTTTGGACGGGAAGTAACGCCAATCAACAGGAAACAAGCTGAAGTGCCTGAAATATGTACCTGTTTGGTAAATCAAAACGGCACTGCGCCAGGGATGTGGTTCGATGTGGATGGAATTGTATATGTATCGATGCCGGGTGTTCCATATGAAATGATGGGCATGATGAGTAATCAGGTGCTTCCGATGTTGAAAGACAGATTCAAGACACCTGTAATTCGTCACAGAACCTTCAGAACACAGGGCGTTGGCGAAAGTTTGTTGGCTTCATGGATTGAGACTTGGGAAGATGCGTTACCAGCACACATGAAACTGGCGTACTTGCCTGCTGCTGGTCAGGTTAGATTGAGAATTTCCGCCACTGGCGAACAGGCTGAAAAGTTGGATGAAGAAATTGAACAGCAGGCTGTTTTGCTGTATGAATTGATTGGGAAGCACATCTTTGCTGAAAGTGAAGTAGAATTGGAGCAAGTGATTCACCAGTGGATGATCGATCACAACAAAACACTTTCAACAGCCGAAAGCTGCACGGGTGGTACGATTGCGTCGATGCTAACCAAACTTCCGGGCGCATCAAAGTACTTTGAAGGCAGCACGGTTTGTTACAGTTACGAGATCAAGGAGCGCTTATTGGGTGTGAAAACTGAAACCCTGAAGAACTTTGGTGCGGTGAGTGAAGAAACCGTAAAAGAAATGGTGGAAGGGGCTTTGAAACTGCATCAAACCGATTACACAGTAGCAGTTTCGGGCATTGCAGGACCAGATGGAGGAACAGAAGAAAAACCTGTTGGAACCGTGTGGATTGCCATTGGTGGACCAGATGGGATCAAGGCAAAGAAATTCAGATTTAGCACCAACCGTGAAAGAAACATCACGATGGCGTCGCTATCAGCGTTGAATATGCTTAGAAAATACCTGTTAAAACAGGAAGATTAGTCGCGGCGATCGGCTCTTCCACGGCGGCGAACCAATGAGGTATCACTAGAAACGCGGTATTCGGTTTCGATGTAGTCGTAGAGACCGTTGTAAATGAAATTGCCTTGAATGATGAAACCTTCTCCAAATTCCTGCGGAGCAATGGAGAGCGTATTTGGTTTTGCGGTGGCATCGATGGTGTCGGAAAGTGATCCATCGACATTTTTCCAGAAAACACGCAGGCGATCGCGGTCTGTAGAGATGATGCGGATGTCCATCAAGCGAACTTCTTCAGGAACATAAACGTTAGGGGTTGTTTCGATAGAATCGGTAAGATCCCATTTGCCTTCGAAAGGGTCTGAATCATAACGACAATTGCCATCATCAGAATCGGCTTTTTCATCATAGTTTGCGGCACTAGGATCGGTACAACCTTCTGTATCGCAAGACGACATTAAAAGGAATATGGTGGTACTAAAAAGCAAAGAGAGCAGAAGTCGGTTCATGGGTAGATGACGAAACGTGCAAATATATAGAGTATGTATGTTGCTGAAAACTTCAGATGTAATTGAAGGCAAGAAAAAAGTAGATGAAAGAAAATGAACTCAGCGAGAACGTTACGATTGCTGTTTAAAAAAATATTAAATTCGCACCCAAAATAAAACTTAACACACACATACCCATGAAAAAAGTATCTATTGCAATGCTTGCTGCCGGAATTGTATTCTTGGCATCTTGTGGCGGTGGTGCTGATGCTGACAAAGCAAAAGCTGCTGCCGATTCTGCCCGTGTAGCTGATTCACTTGCTGCGATCGCTGCAAAAGAACAAGCTACTCTTGATTCTATCGCTGCTGCATCTGCTGAGCAAGCACGTTTAGATTCTATCGCTGCTGCTGAAGCGAGTGCTTCTGCAGCAAAAGGTGGATCTAGAGGAGGTTCTAAAGGAACAACAACTAAGAAAGAAGAGCCTAAGAAAGAAGAACCAATAACCAACATGAAAGGCGCTGCTGGGAAAACTGGTGACGCTCCTAAATCTATGAAAGATGCTGCAACCGATACTAAATCTTCAGGTGGCGGAGCAAAATCTATGAAAGATGCAATGAAAGGGAAATAATCCCAATCAATTGAGTATTAAAAAGCCTCTTCACATCGAAGGGGCTTTTTTATGCCCATTTGTTAGATGTGATACATCAGATTGTCACACTTCTTCTGATAAATTCTTTTTGATCGTTATGCAGTTCTCTCTCTCACGGGGAGGGTTAGGGAGATAATTCGTTTTTCGTTGTAGGACAATGACTCTACCACTTCATTTCAAAAGTTCATAGAGATCGCAATACAATTCTCTCTCCCGTGGAGAGGGCTAGGGAGAGGCATCGTTCATCACAAAATCAAGCACAAAAAAAGGGCTGCCCAAACGGACAGCCCTTTTTAAATTGGTTGCAATAGATTATTGCTTATTCCAAGTTTCGCTGCAAGTCAAGTTGCTCGTACCGAAAGTGTAAGTTACAGTGATGTTAATCGAAGTGCCTGAAAGAGTACCAGTTGAAGAAGAAATTGTCCAAGAATCGCCATCAGAATCAATAGTTGATTGAGAAGGAATTTGAACTGTCGATCCATTCACATCAGCTACAACTGTAGCGCTAGAACCAAGATTACCAATGTTAGAGATAACCACTTTCTTTTTGCTTGTAGAAGAAGCTGCAATAGTTGTATTCCAAGAAGCACCAGTAACGCAAGGTGAAGTTGTACCGTAAGTTCCTACGAATTGCTCGTAATCATAAGTACAAGTACCGTCATCTTCGTCAGCATCTTCGCTAAAGTTGTTAGCGTCAACATCTGTACAACCTTCTTGCTTGCAACCAGTGTAGGTAACAGATACAAGACCAATCATAATTACTGCACCTAGTGTACGCGCAGTGTTTGCAATAGAGAGAATAGCTTTTTTCATGCTTTTAGAATTTTTAACACGGCAAAAATAGAAATTCTAAGCTAGTTCCAACATTTATTTAAGATGTATCACAAACCAAATAAAATAGAAAATGCCGCTTTCCTTAGATAATATTGGCATCCAGCGTTTTCCCAAAAATATTTTAACATTTTTTTTGAAAAAACCCTTGTTGCTTTTAAGATTTTTTTACTTTTGTCCCGCTGAAACAAATCAATTCAAAAAAAACTAAAATGAAAAAAGTACTTTTCTCTGCGATCGTAACTGGTGTTGTTGCATTCGCTTCTTGTGGTGGTAATGGTGAAGACAAAGCAAAAGCTGCTGCAGATTCTGCACGTGTAGCTGATTCTTTGGCTGCTGTACAAGCTCAAGCTGCTGCTGATTCAGCTGCTGCTGCTGCTGCAATGGCTACTGATACAACTAAGAAAGATACAGCTGCAGCTCCTGCAACTAAGTAATTCTTAGCAAAAAGCTAATAAGTCCCGACGCCTTTCGAGGTTGTCGGGATTTTTTTTATCCGCACTTTTCGCAATTCCCTTGGTTCTTCTTCTTTCCAACAAAGCGCTTCCACAACCAAACCAAGGCCAATAGAAAAGTTGCAACCGTTAAAGCTATTTGCATGGCACAAAGTTAGGATTTTAGGCTATTTTTGGCGCAAAATTCTCCAGCATGCAGATGCATTTTGACCGCAAAGGCAAATCCGACGAACTTCTTCTAAAAATTTACCGCGAACTTCTATTGCCAAGAATGATTGAGGAAAAAATGCTCAATCTTCTTCGTCAAGGCAGAATCTCAAAATGGTTTTCAGGGATAGGCCAAGAAGCCATCTCTGTAGGTACCGTTCTCGCGATGGATCCCAACGAATACATCCTTCCAATGCATAGAAACCTCGGTATTTTCACCGGGCGTGGTATGCCTTTCCACCAGTTGTTTACACAATGGCAAGGAAAACTCAATGGGTATTCGAAAGGCCGTGAACGCTCTTTCCACTTTGGCTCGAAAGAACACAAAGTCGTTGGGATGATTTCACACCTTGGTCCGCAGATGGGCATCGCCGACGGCATTGCTCTCGCGCACAAACTCAACAAAGAACCATTGGTTACTGCTGTTTTCTCTGGTGATGGAGGATCTTCAGAAGGTGATTTTCACGAATCGATTAATGTGGCTGCGGTTTGGGATTTGCCCGTGATCTTCATCATTGAAAACAACGGTTATGGCTTGTCGACACCTTCGAACGAGCAATTCCGCTTTAAATCGTTTACCGATAAAGGTCCTGGATACGGCATTCCTACCAAATCGATTGATGGAAACAACGTACTTGATGTGTACGATGCCATTACAGAAATCCGTGAGAGCATCATCAACGACCCGAAACCATGGTTGCTTGAGTGCATCACATTTAGAATGCGCGGCCACGAAGAAGCTTCAGGAACCAAATATGTTCCGCAGGAATTGTTCGATATCTGGGGCAAAAAAGATCCTGTAAATAACTATGAAGCTTGGCTGATCGAAGAAAAAGTACTTACCGATGAATCCCGCCAAGCCCTCCGTGCACAACTGAAAAAATATATTGAAGAGGGCGTTCAGGCCACCTTTGATGAACCCGAGATCGTTCCAAATACCGAAGATGAAGTGCGTGACGTGTATGCGCCATTCAACTTCGATGAAACATCCCCGGCTACGGGAAAAACCACCAAAAAACGCTTAATCGACGCCATTTCCGACGGACTTGGGCAGGCCATGGAAAAGCATCCAGAACTCGTTTTGATGGGTCAGGACATTGCTGAATATGGTGGCGTTTTCAAAATCACAGATGGATTTGTGGAGCGATTCGGGAAAGACCGCGTGCGTAATACGCCACTTTGTGAGGCTGCAATTGTTGGAACAGGCCTCGGCTTGTCGATCAAAGGCAAAAAAGCCATGGTGGAAATGCAGTTCGCTGATTTCGTGACCGAAGGCTTCAACCAAATCGTGAACAACCTGGCGAAAATCCATTACCGTTGGGGACAAAATGCCGACGTAGTTGTGCGAATGCCAACAGGTGCTGGCGTTGCGGCTGGTCCGTTCCATAGCCAGAGCAATGAAGCTTGGTTTACCCACACGCCTGGTTTGAAAGTGGTGTATCCGGCGTTTCCTAACGATGCGAAAGGCTTGTTGTTGGCTTCATTTGAAGATCCAAATCCGGTGATGTTTTTCGAACACAAAGCGCTTTACAGAAGCATTTCGGAAGAAGTATTCGACGACTATTTCACCATCCCGATTGGGAAAGCCAATGTATTGAGATCAGGAAACGATTTAACGATAATCACCTACGGATTTGGGGTACATTGGGCGCTCGAAGTGCTTGACAAACACCCTGAAATAAATGCCGACTTGATCGATTTACGCACCTTGCTTCCTTTGGATGAAGAAACTGTGTTTGAAAGTGTAGCGAAAACTGGAAAGGCGATCATTTTACATGAAGACACGCTGACTGGCGGTATTGGTGGAGAGCTTTCTGCGCGCATCATGGAGCATTGCTTTGAAAAATTGGATGCGCCAGTGATGCGATCAGCCAGTTTAGATACACCAGTACCGTTTTCGGCAGAATTGGAGCAGAATTTCTTGGCCAAAGATCGTTTCGAAGAACAACTGCTCCAACTCTTTAATTACTGAAAATGAGCACCATACTCGAAGTAAATGCGCTGCGTAAAACCTACGGGAAAATTACTGCAGTTGATCAGATCAGCTTTCGGGTTGGAAAAGGCGAAGTTTTCGGGATTTTAGGTCCGAATGGAAGCGGTAAAACAACTACGCTAGGCTGCATCATGGGTCTTTTACATGCTGATTCAGGATCATTTTCGTGGATGGGCGGACAAGAGTCAACCGAAGCGAGAAAGAAGATTGGCTGTTTGATTGAAACACCGAATTTCTATCCGTATTTATCGGCATGGAAAAACTTGGAGATTGTTGCCAAAATCAAAGAATGTTCTGAAAGCCGCATTGCAATAGTGTTGAAAGAAACTGGACTTCTAGAAAGAAAAGACAGCGCTTTCAAGACCTTTTCTTTGGGAATGAAGCAACGTTTGGCGATTGCCTCTGCCCTACTGGCGGATCCTGAAGTTTTGGTGTTGGACGAACCTACGAACGGACTCGATCCACAAGGGATTACAGAAATCCGCGAATTGATTTTGCAACAACAGCAAGCTGGGAAGACGATCATTTTGGCGAGCCATCTACTCAATGAAGTGCAGAGAGTTTGTTCGGATGTAGTTATCATGAAACGGGGAAAAGTTCTGAAAGCCGGTCCTGTATCAACAATTTTAACCGAAAGCGATACAGCCGTTGTGGGCTCAAGCGATTTGGTGAAGTTGAAGTTGGCCTTGGAAAAGATCCCACAGGTGAAATCGATTCATCCAGCGGGGAAGCATTTAACCGTTGCGTTGGAACAAGGATTTGAACCTGAAATGTTGAATCAGCAACTGTTTCAGCAGGGAATTGCGGTGAGCCATTTGGTGAGAAACACTGCCGATTTAGAGCAGGAATTCTTAAAACTCATTCAGGCATCATGAAAAGACTTTGGCAAATTGAATGGCTCAAGCTGAAGAGCTATCGCACCTTTTGGGTATTTGTAGGGATTTTTATGCTGAGCACCTTGATTGTTTACTGGACCTTCGACAAGTTCGTGCAGTTTGGTCCAGCGAATCTTGCACAGGTGTACCAATTTCCAGTAGCTTGGTATTTTGTGAGTTATGTGAGCAGTTGGTTTACGCCTTTTTTAACCTTGTTGATGATCAATTTGGTGAGCAATGAGATTTCGTTTCGCACACTCAGGCAGCATGTTACAGATGGAATGTCGCCTCAAGAGTTTCTGGCATCGAAAATTATTTTGGCGATTGTGATCAGCTTTGGTGCGATGCTTTTTACATTTTTCACTGGGTTGATTATTGGGATCACGAAAGGCGATTTGGCATCTAGTCAGAACAGTTTTTCGATGCTCGATTATTTACTTCGGGTATTTTGGAATAGCTTCGGATTGATTGCATCAGGAATTATGTTGGCCTTGATTTTCAAGCGATCGGCCATTTCGATCATGGTGTTTTTGGCTTGGTACTGGTTGGTTGAACCAATCCTTGGTAGGGCTTGGTTGCACAGTGCTTACGCTTATTTTCCTTTGAATAGCTTGGAAGAATTTGTTCCATCGCCGTTTAGTACCGATCCTCCATCGTTCGGAATCCGATACACAAGCTTGTCGGAGACCTTGGTAGCTCTCATTTATCCGTTGGTATTTGTCGGCATAAGTTTACGGCTTCTGAAAACCCGAGATTTGTAGAAAGATCAAGAGAAGGCTTCCTTGGTGTTTGGATGCAAACATGGAAGATTGGGTGAGTTGAGCGTTGATTTTGGCGTGAAAAAGCAACAGTCTTAACAAATCCTTCATCCAACGAAGTTGTAAATTGGTTTAATTAACTATTTTTGCACGCGCCCGTAAAGCACGGGACCGGAACTAAATCCTCTGCCATGGACGATGATCAACATCTTTCGAACACACAACCGCAGGCTGGAAGAAATCCGGACACCAGAGCCCGGATGTTGGATTAATGCTGTAGATCCGACCGAAGATGAGTTAAATTGGCTCGTCAAGGAATTTCCATTCACAGAAGAATATTTGTATGATCCATTGGATATCGACGAGAAGGCGCGAGCTGAACGCGATGAAGATGTGTTGTTTACCTTGATCAAAATTCCACATTTTCAAGGGAAAAAGGATGAGGCTCCGTTTGTGACCATTCCGTTGGGTGTGATCATGAACAACGAATATATCGTTACGATTGCCAAGGAAGAAAATGTGATTATCCAAGAATTCGAGAACAATCGCGTGAAGAATTTAAACACCGCGAAACATTATCGTTTTCTGTTGCTGATTTTGCTTAAAACCGCCACGAAATATTTGATGCATTTGCGTGAAATAAATAAAACGGTGGATCAAATTGAAGATGATTTGCAGTACAGCATGCGAAATCAGGATATTTTCGACTTATTGAAATACCAAAAAGTGCTCATTTATTATACGACGGCTTTAAAGTCGAATGAGTTGATGATGGCGCGGTTGAACAGACTTCAGCTTATTCGTACCTATGAAGAAGATGAGGAGTTGTTTCAGGATGTAATGACTGAATTTCAGCAGGCAATTGAGATGACCAATATTGCGAATAACATCTTGATGCAGATGACGACGGCTTATGCTTCGATCATAAACAACAACATGAATAAGATCATTAAAACACTTACGTTGATCACAATCGTGTTGTATGTGCCTACGTTGATTGCGAGTTTCTTCGGGATGAATGTTCAAATTCCTGGGCAACACAATCCAAATGCATTTTCGTTGATTTTGGGTGTTTCGTTGGTTTTGAGTGCTGTAATTTTGTTTGTTTTCCTTCGTCGCCGCTGGTTCTAAATTATGGAATACGCTGAATTAAATCTGCAAAATAAATCTGCAGAAATAGTTGCTTATACAATTGAGCAAGGAAGAATTGTTCTTCAAACCTCTGAAGGTGAAATGGAGATTCTGCCGCGCGATTTGCATGTGGTAAAATTCCCTAAAAAGAACGAATGTCTCATATTTTTCGGGCCAGTTGGAGAGCACCAATTGTATATTAAATACGTCAATATTCGTGGGTATTTAATTCAGCAAATGGGACAAATTCCTGAGAAATTCAGTTTTGCTGAGCGAATTTTCGGAATGGGTTTATGGCCGTTTGTTTTAATTGGCGGCGGTTTCGTAACAATAGGATTGATTATTTATTTTCTTTTGTTGCCCTGGTTGGCAGATCGAGCAACAGAGCATTTTCCAATGGAACAGGAAATTTCATTGGGAAAGGAATTAATGTCACAATACACATCAGGTGAAACTGTTGATACAGCTGGAACAAGACTATTAAACGAATTTGGTAAAACGATTGCATTTAATACGAAATATCCACTTCATTTTACTTTGATTGAATCTAAAACCGTGAACACATTTGCCGTGCCGGGAGGAGAAATCGTTGTTTATACGGGCATTTTAGATATTCTCAAAACGGAAGAAGAATTAGCTGGATTGATGGCTCATGAAGCGTCGCATGTAATTCAGCGACATTCAATCAGATCGATGATGCGACAATTGGCAGGAAGCATGCTCATTGGACTTATTGTAGGAGATGTTGGAGATATTTCGAGCACATTGATTGGTCAGGCGGATCAATTCAGGAATTTATCTTATTCACGAGAATTAGAAACTGAAGCTGATTTAAAAGGGATGGAAATTTTGGTGAATAGTAAAATAAATCCCAAAGGCATGGTAGGCTTGCTAAATGGATTGAAACAAGAACATTCATCTGGCACAGATTTACCAGAATTTCTGCTCACGCATCCAGCACCAGATAGTCGTATAGAAGCAATAGAAAATTCGATGGAAAATTACATTTCGAAATACGAAGTGAATTTAACTCGAAATGAAATATTCAAGCAATTGAAGGCTGCTAAACCGATGTTTTGATAAAATATCGATTTTGAGTAGCAATGCTTTTTTTACTTTAATTGATTCTGTGGAAATGAAGAAGCGATTCAAAACAGGATATTAATCAAAAAAGCCATTCAGTAATTTGATTTCATTTCTGTAAAGAATGAGTTTTTTGTCGTTCTCGTAATTTTTAAGAATTCTTGAAATCACAACTCTTGTAGTAGCGAGCTCTTCAGCTATTTTATAATGAGAGACCTTGATACTGGTGCTGCCTGAACGCTCGTATTTTTCCATTAAATACTGTTTGATTCGGGTATCCATATTTCCGAAAGCCATAATATCAATGGAATTCAATAATTCAGTGAAACGTTCATTGAAACTATTGAAAATATAGGTTCTCCAGCTTTCGTATTTGCATAGCCAGTCGTTAAGCTTCACAAATGGTATAACTAGATATTTCCCATCATCCTCTGCAACAGCTTTAATTTCACTTTTTTTAGCTGAAATACAGCAACTGTAAGCCATACTACAGCTTTCATTGTCGGACAAATAATACAGTAAAATTTCACGACCGTTGTCATCTTTGCGAAAGACTTTTACTGTTCCAGAAAGGATTATAGGCATCATTCTTACATATTTGCCATAATCCATGATGACATCACCTGCTGAAAAATACTTCACATCACCAAACTGAAACAGCTCTTGAATCAACCCCTTTTCAAAGATTGACTCCAGTTGCTCGGTATTGATGTGTTTTTTCATTGATCAAAAGTGGTAGTTCAAAACTACATTTAAAAGTGACATGTCGACTTTATTAAAAGTATATCTAAGATCGTTGTAGGTTTCGCCATGATTAAATTTCATGACATAAAGCAATTGTCCTTCGAGGCCTTTAAAAACACCTTTGAATTCATACCGAGCATCAATATTCAATTGGGAATATGAAGGAAGACCGTATTTGTTTAATGCGAAATTCTTGACATCTGGTAATTTGAAGTATCCTCCACCAATATTTATTTTAAGGCCATTTTTAGGCAATAATATCGAGAATTTTCCCACAAATGCATGGACATCTCCAAGGCCATCGTTCCGTTCCCGTGAAAGGAAAGTAAAAAACGGATCTCTCCCCCACTCTCTCGGCATTAAATATCTGCCTGAATCGAAAATACGATTGTAATTCAAAGTAAACTCTACCTTACCTTTTCGCAAGCCAGCTTTGGCGCCAAAAGAGTTCGACTTTGCACCCTGATCAATATATGTAAGATCAACATCCGGATTTCCACCATGATTGATTGCATCTTGTCGGATTGCTTGGAATGAGGCTAAGAAAGTAAGATTTTTCTTGTTGCTAAATTCGAAATCTGTTTGCACAAATGCAGTGTTCATGACGTTCTCAAATAGGAGATCCCAAGTAGTAATAGTGAGCCATTTTTTGGGTTTGTATTTCGCTCCGAACATCATTACGCCGTCAGATTGAAGTTGGTTTGCGTAATTTGATTTTTTGCCATTTGTTGAAACACCCATGGCGTAAACACCAACAGATTCAGCCGCTCGAAACCATTTGGCGGTACTTCGTGGTGAAATAGCATAAATCCAACCTCCAGAAAGTTCAAGTTTCTTCACTTCATTGAATTCGAACCAAAGTCCTTCGGTTGATGTAGGCCTCATTCTACCATCCTGCAAATTGATAAATGGTGTATTGATCAATTGTCGGCCGAAACGAACAAATGAATTTCGATAAGAATATTTAAGAAAGAATTCTTCCAACCGATCTATATCGTTTCTATTTGCAGGATTTTGGATGTCAAAAAGGCCTAATTCGTAGCGATTTACTTGATTGGTGGAGCTATCAACTTTTGTAAGATCAGAAGAACCAATATTAAATACATAAAACCCACTGGTGCCTAATTGAAAACCATGAAATTTTCCAGATTCGTATCTAAGTCCGCCGCCAAATGCATTGGCATAATAATCAGTTAAAATGCCTGAATTATCGGTAGAACTAAAAAAATAACGAAAGTGGCCTTGGGTTTTACCACTTTTCAATGCAAATAATATAGAGGACGAATCTTTTGAAACTCCAATTTCTTTTCCCCAAATAGCAGGCTTTTCGTTCACTTCTTGGTGTTGACCAACAAGTTGAAGTTGAACGAGAATTAGGCAAATAATGAATAAAAAAGCTGCACGAAAGGAAATATACATTAAAATCCAGATTTAATGTAACTATATCCTTCACGTTGCTTGGTAACGATGTAGATAATTCCAGCCTTCACGTATTTTGCAGAAGGAATAATTTGCTCTGCTGTTACATTTCGTTCTTTCATTGAAAATTCACATGCATTAAAAACAACTCCTTTTTGTGAGAATTCTTCAATCTTCTTTGCTACAGTGCTCTTGTCTTTTCTAAGCATATCAAGGCCTGGACCATGACACACAACTTCAATTATGGTGTTTGGTTCAACAGTGGTGATGTTACCAATTTGCTTCATCAGCGCCTTGTGTGCCAGTGTATCACCGATAGACAATTGGAAAACAATTTTTAGCGGCTCTGGATTTTGAATTTGTAATTGATCTGCATTTGAGAATTGAATTTCCTCACATTTTGGTTGAGCAAAAACACTCAAAGAAATAAATAAAGAAAATAGGGCAAAGAATATTGTTTTCATGGTGAATGTTGTAACGTTAAACAATTATTGTTATCTGAATTGGTAATCCACTCCTGTCACCTGAGTAAGTAATAATTCTGGAGCATCTAATGCAATTGCATTTTTTTGTGGTGTTGGAGTAACTGGAGAATTTGCTGTCAAATAATTCTTCATCACAGAATGAAGCGTATATGAAGTGTTTGTAGCATCCTTAACTCCTTTAATTCTGCATAGCATATCGAATGGATCTCCATCACGTTCGCAGGCACACATGGAGTATGTTTTCTCCAAATCCAATGGAGCATTTCCAATTTCAACACTCAGGACACGTTGGCCTTTTTCTCCGTAGGCATTAAATTTAACTTTCATTCCGTTAAACTTAATCACCCATCCACCAAAGCGTTCAGAAGCGTCTTTTGCAAAAACATTGTTTAATTCTTTCTCGAGCCAATCTTTAATCTGTTTTCCAGTTGCTTTGGCAGTTCTTACAGTGCTATCCACTGGTAACATATCGAAAACATATCCGCTAGTTATTGGAATATTTCCTGTTGCATCGGGCGTTGATCTTGGTGGGCAAAAACGGAAACCATTAGAAAGTACAATATCCACATCCTTAACTTGCCAACGCAATGCATTAAGAATCATGGTATCAATGGTATTTTCAATTACAAAATAACGGTATAATGGAATTGTACTGTATCCAATTACTTTGTTGATGTCGTTCAAATATGGTCCTTCGAGATTCTCAATTAATTTGTCAATTTCCTTGTCTGCCTTGTATTTGCTTGCAGTGATTTCGACCAATTCATACTCATCCTTAGTCACTTTGCCATTTTCTATGGTGAGATTTAATTTACCTACAAATGAGCCAAAAGCACCAGGTTCAACCACCTTAGAATACTTACATTCTATTGGTTTACGAACTCTTTCATGTGTGTCGCCGCCAAGAATGTAATTTACCCCTTCACATTCTTTTTGATTTGCTAGGTGAATTTGTTGTGAAAGACCTAGATGAGCAACAATCATTACGTAAGCGCATTGTTCTTGATTTCTAAGCACATCTACATAAAATGGAAGATTTTCCTCAGGTTTAGTGTAGATGATCCCTTTGCTATAATTTGGGGATTGACGAATAGGAACCAAAGGATCAGTGTATCCAATAAAACCGATTTTCACACCATTTACATTCCAAATATAATATGGAGGAAAAACAAGTTCGCCCTTTTTTCCTTCGCCAGCATCGTGATACATATTTGCACATACTTTTGGAGCTTTGAGTGATCCTAGAAGCGTTTGCATATTTTTCTTGTAGTAAATTACTTCCCAATTTCCTGGTAAATACAAATCGTATTGAAGTGCATCCAAAATGGGTACAAATGCTTTTCCGGTAGTTTTTACACTCAATTCACTTCCTTGAAACATATCGCCAGTATCCAATAAAAAAGTGTGAGGATTTTTCTTTCTAAATTCCTTTAAATAGGTTGAAAGTTGCGCATAACCACCAGTTTTGCGGTAAACGGCTTGATTATTTTCCCAAAACAATTCATCGTGTGGATGCACTTGGCAATGCACATCGGTGGTTTGAAGAATTGAAATTGTAAATGGCCCGTCCTTTATTTCAGAAGAATTTTCATTTGCATTATCTTGACCAATTACTGCATCCATTGCATTTAATGGATTCGCTGCTACTATACCTGCTCCAGCAGTAATTCCAATAGCTTTAATAAAATTTCTTCTGTTGTTTTTCATAAGATGACGGTTTGAAAACTACTTCTTGTCTTTCGATTCTTTCTTTTTTCTTTCCTCAGCAATTGGTCCCCAAGGTCCGTATTTATGTTGTTCCTGTGAAAACTTATCTGAATATGGTCCGAAGGGGTGATCAATTGGCTTTTTAGAAACATCTGGCCAATCCTTAGGCACATTGATGTGCGGTCGTGGTTGAGAATTTACGTATGCAGCAACATCCCAAGCTTCTTCATTCGACAATTGTGTGTTGTCGTGCGTAGCTCCTAGTGGCATGTTGTATTTTACATATTTCGCAAAATTGGTAATTCTATACAAACCTGCACCATCGTTGTAGCTAAATTTCCCCCATAGCGGAGGAAAAGAATATTCTGAACCATCAGGTAATTGGCTGCCTTGGCCATCTGCTTGATGACAACTTAAGCATTTCTGATCATACACCAATTTGCCTTTTTCAGGATCTGCTGCACGATCCATAAACGCAAGATCTTTGAATCCAGAGCCTTCTGCTTTTTCACCTTTTTCAACGTTAGTTCCTAAGAATTCAATGTAGGATTTAATGGCTTGCATTTCTCTTCCAAGTGTATCAAGCGATTTCCCATTTAAACTTCTTTCAAAACAATCATTTACTCGTTTGTAAATATTCTCAGTGCTGCCACTTCTTGCTCTAAATTTTGGATACATAGAAGCTACGGAACCATAGTTATTTCCCCATGGTCGAGTACCTGCATCAAGGTGGCAATTCTGGCAATTTAATCCATTGCTAATTTGCAAAACAGAGCCTTTAGGACCAAGATATTTTGACGTGTGCGCAATGAGTTCCTTGCCATAAAGTACAAGTGATTTTTGAGCAGTATCAGAGATAGATTCTGGGATCGGGGCTTCCCAAAGTTCAACTTGATCAGCTTTCGAACCTTCTTTTAATAAAGATTTCTTTTCTTCTAATGTTTTATTGCTGTTAGAAAAATTGAAATTCAGTAAAATCATGAACAATATAAAAACAACTGCAGCAGTGATAAAAAGGAATATAATACTTCTGCCAAGCTGTTGCTGCAACTCTTCGTCTTTCCCTTGTAGATTTTCTGTGCTCATCTGCGAAAAAATTGAAAAAGAAATTAATGAGGGAGTTTGTCCTTAATTATCCCATAAAGAAATGTTCCTAGGGCAGCAAAAAGGAATACTATGATAAATGGCAAATAACCATAACCGATATTTACCACCATTGGACCAGGACAAGCACCACTGAGTGCCCAACCAAGTCCGAAAAGAGTTCCACCAATAATGTATCGAGGATAAGCTTTGTCTTTGGGATGAAATAAAATTGTATTCCCTGCAAAATCTCGGATTTTATACTTCTTAATTAAAGCAACTCCAAGAACACCTAAAACAACGGCAGTTCCAATAATTCCATACATATGAAACGACTGAAATCGAAACATTTCTTGAATTCGGTACCAAGAAAAGGCTTCTGATTTGGCCATTACAATTCCGAAAATAACACCAACAATTAAAAACTTTAGAAACTTCATTTCGATTGAAATTTATTGTATGTTAAAATATAAGTGGAAAGATGAAGTAGGTCATGATTAAACCTCCAAGAAAAAATCCAATTACTGCAACTAGAGAAGGAATTTGAAGGTCACTTAAGCCACTAATGGCATGTCCAGAAGTACATCCACCGGCATATCTTGCTCCGAAGCCTACCAATAAACCTCCAATGGCTAAAACTAGAAATCCTTTCAACGTAAAAACGGCTTCCCACGTAAACAATTCATCAGGTTGGGCACCTTTAGGAGCTTCAAATCCGTATTGAGAAAGCGTTTCAATCGTTGCTTTTGAAATCTTCACTGGTTCATCATTGCTTAAAAATTGATTCGCAATAAATCCTCCGATTATGGCACCAATTAAAAATACGATATTCCATAGTTGACTTCTCCAATTAAAATCGAAGAATTTCACCATTTTACCAGCTCCAGCAATAGAACAAATTGTTCTCAAGTTAGAGGAGAATCCAAATGATTGCCCAAAATAAAGCATAGTAAACATGATGGCTGAAATAATGATTCCTGAGAACCACCAAGACCAAGGTTGTGTGATAAATTCAATCATAATTTTGAGAAGTGCTGATTAATTGAGGTGAAATGAGATAATCGGTTTGAAAAGATGATTAATCAACTTCTCGGTGGCACTTTTGTGCAGTCTGCTTCCTTTACCATGTGTTCCAATACAGATGATATCCATATTGTTCATTTGATTAAAATGCACCACGCCATTTTCAACGTCAATATCCTTAACCAAATGTGGGACATATTTCTGCACACTGTTTAACATTGCAAACAGCTTGATATTTTCTTCGAATGCAACCATTTCTGCTTCCGGATTTCCGGAAGTAATTTGTAGCATGTGAAGTGTGCATCCAAAGGCATTCATGAGCTTCTTCATTACAGACAAATCGAGCTTTTCGGGCCTATTAAAATCATGAACCAACAATAGATTCTCAATTTTTAAATCACTTCGATCACACATTAAAGAAAGCACAGGAATTTCCGACTTTCTTGCAACAATTTGAGTTTCACTGCCTGATAGCTTTTCCTTTAATCCAAATGCACCAGTGGTTCCCATAACAATCAAGTCTACTTTAGCTTCTTCAGCAAACTGGAGAATTCCATCATTTACTTTTCCTAATCGCAAATGCACTTGAATATCTTCTCCATACAATGTTTTTAGATTATTTAATTTACGTAATGCAATATCACGCTGCATTTCAACATGTTTTGCGTCTATGTCTCCACACGTAGAAATATTTCCTTTTGAATCCATAGTCACCGTGTCTGGCACCTGCAGAACATGTAGGAATTGAACAATTACTGGAATTTTCTCTTCCAGTTTTTTAACCATAATGTAGGCATATTCTGCCTGAACACTAAAATCGGTTGGGATAACTACATTGAGTTCGTTCATGTTTTCAGATCATTATTTTAAGACGAACAAAAAATCAGCATTTCATTCTAACACTATGAATTAGAAATTATCCTGATTTATTTATTTTTTGATTTTACCAATTCATCTACCATTTGCCAAGTTCCACCATTCACAACATTTTTAATTCCGTTGCTGGTTAATATTCCTTCAGCTCTTGAACTGCGACTTCCACTTCTGCAAAAAACTACAACTTGTTCTTTCCCTTTAAATTCTTCTAACCTTTGTGAAATTTCATCTACTGGAATATTCACTGCACCAGGAACTGATCCTTCGGCAAATTCACCCGGTGTTCTAACATCTACCAAAAATGCATGTTCTACATCAATGGCTGATTTTTGTCCTGAACAAGCTGCAAAAACAAAAATGGTGAGCAATAAAAAAATTGATTTATAAAAAGACTTCATCGTTTTCAAGATTGATTTTTCAACACATTCTGCCAAGTTCCACCATTTACAACGTTTTTAATGCCGTTCTTTTCTAAAGTGTACTTGGCATGACTACTTCTGTTTCCGCTGCGGCAGAATACCACTATTCTATCCTTTCCTTTGAATTGGTCCAAATGAAAATCAATCTGATCCACAGGAATATTTACTGCTCCTTTCGCACTTCCTGATTCGAATTCCGCTTTACTGCGAACATCGACCAAAAATGCTCCAGAAGAAATAATTGCTTTTAAATCTTCTGTTTGACTGCTACTTCCAAAGATATTGCTTAGAAATCCCATGCATTTAGATTTTACGTGAATGACAAAAATGGAACAATGTTTTTTGGGTAACGGTTACATTTGTTACCAAGCTTTGATTTATTTAAACATTGTCTCCTTAATGATGATGTAAATTCCCATTACCAATACAAACCATCCAAATGCAGGCTTTAATTTAGCTCCATCAATTCTTTTTGAAAGTGCTGTACCAATGAAAATTCCTGCAATGGCGAACGCTGATACTTTCATAAGGAACACCCAATCAATAACAGTTTCTCCGCCTTCTCCAAAAAATCCAATGAGCGATTTAGCTGCAATAATTGCCAAGGAGGTTCCCACTGCCTCTTTCATTGGAAGTTTACTTAATACGACCAAAGCCGGAATAATTAAAAATCCTCCACCTGCTCCAACCAATCCTGTTAATACACCAACAACGGCACCTTCTAATAGAATCATTGGGTAATTGAATTTTTGTTCTTCTGGCAAAGCGTTGTTGGGCTTCGGTTTGTCTTTCTTAATCATGCTGTATGAAGCAGCAATCATTAAAACTGCAAACAGCAACATCATTAAAATACTCTTTGTAACGATAAAATCTCCCAGCGTAAACACCTCTTTAGGTATTGCAGGCACCATCAATGCTCGAGTAGCGAATACAGCAATAATTGAAGGAATACCAAAAACAATTGCTGTCTTGATATTTACCAATCCTTTTCGGAAGAAATTCACCGATCCGACAGCACTGCTCAATCCTACAATAAAAAGCGAATAAGCAGTTGCTAGAACAGTATCTACACCAAATAAATAAACCAAAACTGGAACGGTAAGAATACTTCCTCCACCTCCAATTAATCCCAAAGAAATTCCAATTGCAATAGAAGCAATAAAGCCAATGATTTCCATTTTATTTTTGAATATTAATTATTTCGCTAGTTCACTTGATTTATCAAGGAGTTTCAAATGCGAAAATTCATGAAAATAGTACAATGCAAACCGATTTGATTTGCATTGTACCGAGGAACAATTAAGCTTTCATTACCTTACTCTGGCAAACGAAATCAGTTTTTGGCACTGAGGTTTCAGCGATTGCCTTGAAACCACCTTCCACTTCAGTAAAATTGCGGTATCCGCGTGCTTGAAGAATACTACTAGCAATCATACTGCGGTATCCACCAGCGCAATGAAGGAAGAAATGCTGTTCAGGATTGATATCTTTAATCCATTCATTGATGTATGCCAAAGGTTTTGAATATGCGCCATCAACGTGTTCAGCAGAATATTCACTTTCTTTACGAACATCTACCACAACATCGGTAGCTATATCAACGGTTTCAGAAAATTGCTTAGCAGAAATCCGGTTTACGGTGTCGATTTCTTTTCCTGCATTTAACCAAGCATTAAAACCACCTTTTAAATGTCCTAAAATATTATCGAAACCAACACGAGTGAGACGTGTAACAGTTTCTTCTTCCATTCCATCTTCGGTGATCAACAAAATTGGTTGTGCAACATTTCCAACCAAAGCACCCACCCAAGGAGCGAAATCTCCGTTAATTCCGATATTAATCGACTGTGGCACAAATCCTTTATGGAAAATTGCACTGTCGCGCGTGTCGAGCATTAAAGCGTTTCCACCAGTTTCGGCAGCTACTTCGAATTCATCTGGCGACAATGCACGCATGCCATTGTTAAATACGTTTTCAAAACTATCGTAGCCTTTTTTGTTCATCGCTACGTTCATTCCAAAATATGCTGGAGGAGGAAGTAATCCGTCCGTTACAGCTGCAATAAATGCTTCTTTACTAGGTTGATTCAAGGCATAATTCATGCGCTTTTGGTTGCCCAAAGTATCCACCGTTTCTTTCATCATATTTTTACCACAAGCACTTCCAGCGCCATGTGCAGGATAAACAATCACATCATCCGCCAAAGGCATGATTTTATTCATCAAACTTTCGTACAAAGTGCCTGCAAGTTCTTCTTGGGTCATGCTCGCTGCTTTCTGCGCCAAATCCGGACGCCCTACATCACCGAGGAACAATGTATCGCCAGAGAATATGCAGTGGTCTTTTCCATTCTCATCAATTAACAAGAATGTGGTACTTTCCATGGTGTGACCAGGTGTATGAAGCACTTTAATCTTCAATGCACCCAATTCAAAAATCTGCTCGTCGGTTGCAATAATTGCATCAAATTCAGGCTTTGCGTTCGGACCATAAATAATCGGCGCGCCAGTATTTTTACTCAAATCCAGATGACCTGAAACAAAATCCGCATGAAAATGCGTTTCGAAAATATATTTCAATTTCACATTGTCCTTCTCCAAACGATCCATGTAAGGCTTGGTTTCGCGAAGTGGATCAATGATTGCGGCTTCTCCGTTCGATACAATATAGTAAGCGCCTTGAGCCAAACATCCTGTATAAATTTGTTCTACTTTCATTTTTGAATTTTTGATAAGACAAAAGTAGATCACCGATGATCCATGCAATGGATACAATTGTTACACTTTGAATTAAACTTAAAATCTGTATAAAGAAAATCTATCTATTTGATTATCAGCTGATAAATGTCAGCCTTTTAGCTTAGCGATCATTCCAACCATAATGCTTCTCGATTCTTCCGACCACCATTGGCGAATTGTGTGTTCGAAGGTAGTTTGGAAATCGGTTCTTATTCTTTGCAATAACGCGTTGCGGAAGTTGAGCTTACTCTGTGCCCAAACTGCAGTGCTAAATTTTAAGTAATGATCTAATTGTTTGTTTGCATGAAGTTCAACTTGTTCCAATGGATGCAATTCGTGGATTAATCCGCAGGACAAGGCTTCGTCGGGCGAGTGCATTTTGCCTTCCAGTAAATACTGATAGGCCTTGCTTCTTCCGATGGCAAAGGAATACAAGTGATATACAGTTTCTGGAATTACGATTCCTAAAGCCACTTCATTCAATCCAATTCGATAATTTCCAGAAGCCATCACGCGGTAATCGCAGCCCAAAGTAAGCAAACATCCACCAGCAGAACAATGTCCGTTAATGGCTGCTACCAGTGGTTTCGGGAATGCAATCATCAACCTCAACAAGCGATCATAATCTCTCCAAAAATTGAGGATTTCTTCTTCGTTGTAATTGTAAAGCTCAACTACATCTAGGCCTGCCGAAAAAAACTCTCCTTTTCCTGTAATCATTACTCCACGAACCTTCTCATCAGCCTTAAGCTCTAGTATAGCCTGCGTTAAATCGTGAATAACATCTGCATTAATTGCATTAACTTTTCCTCGATCTAACCTTATAACGGCCTTATCACCAATCAATTCAATTTTAATGCTGCTCATGTGCGCTTTCTTTATTCTTCAAAAGTAAGAGAAAACTCAGGATTTTCGGAGGATTTATGCTGTTGATAACTAATCGACTACAGTTAATCGAATCAAGAATGAATTGTTTAATTTAGATAATAGAATTAGAATATTGTCTAAAATTCGCAACATGTCATTAACACAAGAACAGGAAGTGCAATTACGCAGATTAAACGAGGTGTTCAGGAAATTTGAATCTCGATTAACTGACGATCCTGCATCTGCCGAATTGCTCGTTCAGCAGTTCATGATGGAAGAATTTCCGCTCGTGAGTCCTAACAAAGCACACATGCAAAAACTTGCAGACATGAGAAAAAGTCTGCTTTCAACGAACACTTCAAAACCGATTCAAAAAATGACCGATAACGGAGACTTTCAATTGTCTTTCGAATAAATAATCGGCATTTCAACTAATTTCTAACCAAGCACCGCGGCAACAACCCGCGGTGTTTTGCTTTATATTCGTGCCACCAGCATTGCATGAAAAAACTCCTCCTAATTGCCATTCTCCTTGGTTTAAAACTCTCTGCGCAAGCACAAACAAGCCAAGATTCATTGTTCATTCGAAAAATCTTCGATCAAGCGCTCACAGATAGTCGCTGCTATCCAATTTTGCAGCACTTGTGTAAAAATATTGGGCCGCGATTGAGTGGTTCGCGCGGCGCCGCGGATGCTGTAAAATTCATGCAGGATGTAATGCAAGAGGAACAATTCAGCAAGGTTTTCCTGCAAGAATGCATGGTGCCGCATTGGGTGCGCGGAAGCATTTGTAAAGTTCAAGAAACCAACAGCAAAAGAAACTTAAAGGCCTGTGCCCTTGGAGGAAGTGATGGAGGCAAAGTGGAAGCCGAAATCATCGAAGTACAACGAATTGAAGACCTTGACGCCCTTGGCAAGGAGAAAATTGAGGGCAAAATTGTGTTCTTCAGCCGTCCGATGGAACCTCGTCACATTCATACTTTCGAAGCCTACGGCGGATGCGTGGATCAGAGATGGGCTGGACCATCCAAGGCTGCAAAATATGGCGCAGTAGCGACCATGGTGAGAAGCATGAACCTCCGTGAAGACGGTTACCCACATACTGGAAGTATGGCTTACGATTCCTTGTATCCAAGGATTCCTGCAGTAGCGATAAGCACAGAAGATGCCACTTGGCTTAGTGCTCAAATCAAGAAAAACGCAAAGCTGAAATTTCAACTCGAAACCAACTGCAAAACACTACCGGATACTTTATCGCACAACGTGATTGGAGAAATGAAAGGCTCCGAAAAACCCAATGAATTTATCATTGTTGGTGGTCATCTCGATGCTTGGGACAATGGCGAAGGAGCCCACGATGATGGCGCTGGATGTGTGCAAAGTTTCGAAGCCCTGCGAATCCTTCAAAAACTTGGCTACAAGCCTAAACACTCCATTAGGGCTGTCATGTTCATGAATGAAGAAAACGGTTTACGTGGCGGAAAACGCTACGCTGAACTTGCCGATTCACTGAAGGAAAAGCATTTGTTCGCCATTGAATCAGACCGTGGAGGTTTCACTCCAAGAGGGTTTTATACTGATTCTGAAGATCCCGCAGTTGTGGCGAGTGTTGGAAACTATCGAGCCTTGCTAGAACCATACGGCATTCATGATTTCAAAAAAGGAGGTGGTGGCGCCGATATCAATCCGTTGAAAAAACAAGGCACTATCTGCATCGGTTTTGTACCAGATTCACAACGTTACTTCGATCACCATCATGCCGAATACGACAGCTTTGAGCATGTCAATAAACGCGAGCTTGAATTGGGTGCAGCAGCCATGGCAGCAATGATTTACCTGCTCGATCAAAGGTGATTTTTTATGTGTCACCGGACTAAAGTCCGGTACTGCGAAAGTCCTGTGCTGCGAGGAGAATAACTACACATCCTCATATTTCAACCCGCAACCATGGACTTTAGTCCATGGCTAAAGTGCTGGATATATATACATTCTAAAACCTCTAACTTCTACCACGAGCTACAGTCCGTGGATAAAAAAATAAATCCCCGCTGAACCATCACAAACAGCGGGGATTAGGGGTATTGGGGAAATTCTGCTGTAGAGGAAGGATTCGAACCTTCACGAGGAGGTTAGCCAATGTTCAAGACTCTCGAAAGAGTTGAGTGGTCAACCCGCTAAACACCGTTTTTCCCTGGATCCTCACCCCCGAGACAAGAGGGATTGTCTGCCAGTTTCAACACCCTACAGTGTTATTTAGTGCAAACATAGGTACAAATCCCTATTCGATGCAAATAAAATATTGATTTTGCTTATTTATTGTCATTTCGATAACATAGAGACTGTTTTGTTAACTAAATCATATATTTACAACTGTAGAAAACCTGTTTTTTTATCAAAACAAAAAGCCTGCATCCTAATAAAAGAATGCAGGCTCTCCATAAATTAAAAGTTTTACTGCCCGATCACAATTGTTTTGGTCGTATTGTTCGCTTTAAGCAAATACATTCCATTTTCAAGAACTTCAGTTGAAACGGAAACTAAACCTTGATCTTCCACAGGTATTTGAAGCATCAATCGACCTTGAAGATCCATGATTTCTAAAAATTTCAATTCATGATTTGCTGGCAATTCTACCATCATCAAACTTGATGCTGGCTGCGGATACACCTTGAAAGCCACATTTCCACCAAAATTATTGGTCGAAGTTGGATCGTACGAAAAGCCTTCAGAAATTGTACTTGAACAAATATCTGCATTGGTTGCGATCACTTCATACGTTCCGAATTCAGTAGGTGTAATCGATGCACCATTTTGGTCCTCAATTTCTACTCCATTCAAAAACCACGTGTAGGAATCAGCTACCACGCTGGCAGAAAGTTCTCCGTCTCCCGTGAGGGAAATTGTTGGAACTTCAGGTGTTGCTGTGAAGGTAATTTCTTGGTCAACCAATGCTGACTCGCCACAACCGTTGGTAAAGACAACAGTGTACGTGCCTGATTCTGTTACAGATAAATCAGCTCCTGCGACATTTCCTGGTGTCCAATTTATCTCATCGCCTAGCGCTGCATTATTGGCAGAAAGCACAATTGTACTGCCTTCGCAAGATCCATCGATGGCTGCAACTGTAATTGCAGGTGTTGCAGGCAGGGGATTGATTGATACAACAGCTGGAGTAGAAGTTGTTGTTCCACAGATATTTGTACTGCTAACTGTATAATTTCCAGCCTGCGAAACGGTTACAGAATTGCCTGTTAAGTTGCCTGGCTGCCAAACCAATCCGGCACCAGTGGCCGACAAAGTAGTGGTTTCTCCTTCGCAAATCTCTAATCCAGCAGGACCAGCTGTAATCTGCGACGCAGCTGGTGGCCCATTAACGGCCGTAACCGCTAAAGTTTGTGTTTGCACACAAGCGCCAGATGTATTGGTTAATTGGTAGGTTCCGCTGGCAGATGGTGTAACCGAACTGCCTGTTCCAACTGAGTTTCCACTGAGAGTCCAAACATTTCCACTTGCGATACTTGAGGTGAGTGTAATTGGATTGCTCACGCAAAATTCGGCCGCACCACTGTTATTGATCGTAAGAGCAGGTGTTGTATTTTGATTCACAACTAGGCTACCATTAAAAATGATGTCGCCTGAACTGTTGTTCCCAGAATTGGCTGCATTCATGGCTGCAAATAAAGTAACTGAGCCAGATGCAGGAGCGGTCCAATTGAATGTCCAAGTTCTGCTATTGGTACCATTTTGTTGATTTCCTGCAGATGTATGGGTGATGTATCTTCCGCTACTTTGAAGCTGCGTTCCATTGGTGGCGATCAAAGTACCTGCAGTGGCACCTGAGTTTGCACCTGAATTGAACTGTGGCGACAAGCTAAAACCGAATTTCGTTCTGTTTGGAGATGTTACAAATACTGAGATGCTGTAAGTTTGACCAGGCGTGTAACCACAAGCAGGAATGGTCGTTGTTATCCAGCTGTTTTGAAGTGTGGAACCGCCGCCATGGCAGCCAGTGCCCGTTCCGCAAGTTCTTCCGCTATTTTCGAAAGTCGATCCAGTGTAACCGGCTGGAGCTCCGCTGCTGTTTCCGTGCACGGAAGTTTCGGGCCACATCACTACCGATAAACAAACGGCAATGGCAAATGCGACGAGTAAATTTCTTTTCATTTAGGGTGGGTATGTTGAGTGTGTGAAATTAGGAAATGAAGGTTAATATTCAATCCTGAACTTCAATTACTTGATCGCCATTGATGATAAAAACTTTATTCTTTGATAATTTCTTCATTGGTGAAAGACCTGTAAATGCTCCAAAAGCTGGCAAAATCAAACAGTTTTGATCTAGGTAAAAACAGGGCAACGAAATTTTTTGTCGGCCAGCACCTTTGAGGATAAACCCTGGGTGAATATGTCCGCAAACCACAGGTTTTTCCGTATGTAAAGGTTCATGGCTAAAGTAAATTCCCTCCGGGGAAGGCAGAGCATCTGGGTACAAAAAATCGTGGTCCAACAACCTCGACTTCATTTTCCTGTCGTGATTTCCTTCTACAATCTTCAAATTTACCCGTGGATATTTGGTTTTCCAGTGGAGAAACCGTTCCCATTCTTGGTTGTGATCTGAATGGAAAAAATCGCCTAGAACGATCAAATTGATTGGTTGTTTCCGAACGATAAGATTGCCAAGAATATCCAAATCTTTGTGGAAGATTTGTTCTGGAATCGGGATGCCGGCCTTTCGAAAGTGTGTAGCCTTACCGAAATGAGGATCAGCAATTAACAATGTGCTTGATTGGGGCAAAAATGCTGCTTTTTCAGGCAAAAGTTCAATAACTGCAATCGAATTGGGGAAGCTAAATTGAAAATCGTTCAACACAGCGCAAAAATATGCTTACCAAGTTAATGTAGTGCAGTTGCTGTGTAAATTTGCCACATGCGAACTTCATTGATTGTCCTTTTGATTATTCTAGGTTTAACCTCTTGCACGAAAAGTACTAGAAAACAACGCGATGTGAGGAAAATTTCTTGGTACGAAGTGCATGCAGATGGTAAAGGAAAATCGCTGAAAATCCTTGTAAAATCTGAGTTCTTAACTCAACGACAACTGGAAACATCGGAAGTAACCAAACTAATGAACGCGCAAACTGGCATCACAATTAATTGGCAAGGTGTGAGCAACGCTGCCATAATGGATTCTTTGCAAAAGGCCACTACCGTGAGTTTGGTAGAATTGCAAGGCGCTGATCTTTCTAAAGCGGTGAAGCAAGAGTACCTGTTAGGGCCAATTGATCGGTTAATTCCAAATTCGAAAAGCTACGATACGGATTCAGACAAATTCAGAGCTTCGGAAGGTTTTTCGACCCAAGGATTTGCAGTACCATGCGTTGTATGTGCCGCTGATTCAAGTGGCAACAAACCGTTCTTCGCCATTCCAACCGCTGCCGAAAGTCAAGCTGCTGCTATGATTTTTCTCGATTATCTGCTGGCATCAAGAGCAGGTAGAGAATAAAAAAATCCCGACATCCTTTGGGGAAGGACATCGGGATTGTCAAAAAAACTCAAGGGTAAATTACTTTACACGCTCAAGATATTCTCCGGTGCGGGTGTCGACTTTAATTTTTTCACCAATGTTGATGAACAAAGGAATTGACACTGTTGCACCCGTTTCTACTGTTGCAGGTTTTAGTGTTTTGGTGGCAGTATCGCCTTTAACACCAGGTTCTGTGTATGTTACTTCGAGTTCAACATTCTTTGGTGGTTCAGCGTAAATTACCGCATCGCCTTCGAATGCTGCATAAATCTCCATTGATTCTTTCATAAAACGTACGCCATCACCGAACAATACTTCATCGATGTAGATTTGCTCGTAAGTTTCATTGTCCATGCAAACCAGATTGTTACCTTCTTTGTAGCTATACATCAATGGACGCATTTCAACGCGCACCACTTCGATTTCTTCACCTGAACGGTAGCGGTTTTCTGCCGACTTGCCATTTTTCACATTGCGCATCTTCGCTTGATAGAATGCACGAAGATTTCCTGGTGTGCGGTGTTGCCATTCGGTAATCACACAAAGTTCACCGTTGTAACGAATAAATGTTCCTACAGAAACATCACTTGTAGTTGCCATAAACAGATTTTAAAGGCACGAAGGTAAGAAGGTGATTGGTAAGAAACAAAAACGAAATTCTAAGGTTACTGATTGCTCTGAATGTTACATTTGAAGATGAAAATCACTTTACGCAACTGGGCTTTATCAGATCTCGATAGCTTGGTGGGATTGGCTAACAATCCAGGAATTGCAACGAATATGACCGATGGATTTCCTAGCCCATTTACGAAAGAAGCTGGGCAGCAATTCATTGAAAGAACTCAAAAGGAGCAGCCATCTAATATTCAAGCAATTTGTGCAGATGGCCAAGTGGTTGGATCTATTGGAATCTACAAGTTGGACGACATTTTTAGACTAAATGCTGAATTGGGGTATTGGTTGGCAGAGCCCTACTGGGGAAAAGGCATCATGGCAGAAGCTGTAAAGCTTGTTATTGAATACGGATTCAAAAACTGGCAATTAGAACGCATTTTTGCAAGACCGTTGGGAAAAAATATTGCATCACAAAAAGTGCTTGTAAAAGCAGGATTAAAATTTGAATATCGTATTGAAAAGAATTTAATTAAAAATGGAATTTTAGAAGACGAATTAATTTACAGCATGCGGATTGAGGAATTTAATCGAATAAATCGCTCTGAAAAATAATTTATTTCATTAGCCCCTTTAAAAATCTAGATTTCTCACATCCAAGCAAACTTCTGAAAATCGATCGCGCTGAGCGAGAAAGGATACGAGTTTTTGTGCGATAGATTCAGGCGTACTCAACTGATTATTTTGATGCATCAATTTAAATCTTTCCACCGAACTAAATTCATTAACTGATTTACTTCGAATTTCTTCTTGCATCTGTGTATCAATTACACCTGGAGCAATAGAAAAGATCCTTGTCGCAGAATTTCCATTTAAATTCAATTCTTTGGCAACCGACATGCTGAACATATCTAAACCAGCCTTTGTACTGCAATAAGTTGCCCAACCATCATAGGGATTTCTTCCAGCCCCAGAGCTAATGTTCACAATTGTTTTAGGGCAATCTAATGTTTGGGTTTGTTTTAAAAACTTGTTAGAAAGTACTGCAGCAGCCGTGAGGTTCAAAGAAATTGTTTGGATTATTTCTTCATCGGTAATGCTTCCCACGGGACCAATCTCGCCAAGCGAACCTGCATTGTTAATGAGCAGCAAATGTTTGCAATTAGATGCCTCAAATTGCACTGCTTCCAAATTCCCCGGAAGGGAAAGATCGCAAACCACAGGAATGTAATTCTTGTGCGCAATTGTATGATGTCGCGAAATTCCCGACACGTGCCAATTTTCGTGAAGCAACAATTCACATAGTGCTTTTCCTAAACCCTTGGAAGCACCAGTTATGAAAGCATGTTTCATTGATTAAACCTTGTTCAATGCCGCCTCTAAATCTGCAATTAAATCATCAACATCTTCAATTCCAACTGAAAGACGAATTAAACCATCTACAACGCCTACTTTTTCACGTTCAGCTTTTGGAATCGAGGCGTGGGTCATAGACGCAGGATGATTGATCAAAGATTCAACGCCACCAAGGCTTTCAGCCAATGAAAAGAGATGTGTAGAGGTGAGCATTCTTTTCGCGGCATCTAATGAATCATCTTTTAAAATAATGCTCATCATTCCACCGAAATCGCGCATTTGAGATTTGGCTGTTTCATGCCCTGGATGATCAGTAAAACCTGGCCAATACACTTTTCCAACCTTTGGATGATTGCGTAAATAATGGGCAATTGTTTTTCCATTTTCACAATGAGCTTTCATGCGCACGTGGAGTGTTTTCAATCCTCGCAAAACCAAGAAACAATCCATTGGCCCTGGTACTGCGCCACAACTTTTCTGGATGAAGTAAAGTTTTTCGCGCAGTTCGTCGTTGTTGAGCATGATGCAACCATGAATCACATCTGAGTGGCCACCGAGATATTTGGTAGCAGAATGCATCACTACATCAGCACCTAAATCGAGCGGATTTTGAAGCCAAGGAGTTGCAAAAGTATTGTCGACAACGAGAATCAAATTTGCCGGCTTGCAAATGGCTGCAATTGCACGAATATCGCTGATACTCATCAAAGGATTGGTTGGAGTTTCAGTCCACACCATCTTGGTGTTTTCGTTGATCAAAGCACTGATATTGGAAGGATTTGCCATATTTACGAAATGGAAACGTATGCCCATTGGTTCGTAAATCTTTGTAAACAAGCGGTAAGTTCCACCATACATGTCATCGGCTGCAATTACCTCATCTCCAGGGCGGAGCAACTTCATTAATGCATCGGTGGCGGCAACACCCGAACCGAAACTCAAACCGTGCTGCGCATTTTCTGACGCCGCTAAGCAATCTTCCAAAGCTTTACGTGTAGGATTTTGAGAACGTGCATACTCGTAACCTTTGTGGGTCGCTGGAGCTTCCTGCACATAAGTTGAAGTTTGGTAAATCGGTGTCATAATTGCGCCTGTTGATGGATCAGGGGCTTGACCGGCATGTATAAGTTTGGTTGCAAGTTTCATTGTTGGGAAATTTCTGGGCAAAGAAACGGAATTATAAGTGTATGAAATAGCGACCTCGAAATTGATCTTGTAAAAATCTTAGTTACGTGATGAAAATCACTTAATGCTAAATCTCGCTGCCGGAAATTTGATTTAAGATTCAATAGATGATTAATATCATTTTTATTGATCGGCAACTAACGGAAATTTGAAAACCTCTAATTAAAAGAACCATGAAAATAATTCAATTGTATACTGGCTGTCTTGCGGAAGCAGCATACTATATCGAAAGTGCTGGCGAAGTGGCTATTATCGACCCACTAAGAGAATCGGAGCCTTACATAAAATTGGCAGAAATAAATGGAGCAACAATTAAATATGTTTTGGAAACGCATTTTCATGCAGATTTTGTTTCTGGGCATATTGATCTCGCTGCAAAAACAGGTGCTCAAATTGTTTTTGGGCCAACTGCAACGCCCGAATTCGAAGCCCATATTGCAAAAGATAACGAAGTTTTAATATTGGGGAGAATAAAAATCAAGGTATTACATACACCCGGACATACCATGGAATCAAGTACATACTTGCTGATCGATGAAAATGGGAAAGAAAATGCAATTTTCACTGGAGACACATTATTTATTGGTGATGTTGGACGCCCAGATCTTGCAGTAAAATCAGACCTTTCAAGGGAAGATTTAGCAGGATATCTTTTCGATTCATTACACAATAAAATCCTACCATTGGCAGATGATGTAATTGTATATCCCGGACATGGCGCTGGATCTGCATGTGGTAAAAACATGAGCAAAGAAACAGTTGATACATTAGGACATCAAAAGCAGTTTAATTATGCATTGAGAAATATGTCAAAAGCAGAATTTATCGCTGAAGTTACAGATGGATTAGTTGCTCCACCGCAATATTTCCCTAAAAATGTAGTGATGAACAAAACAGGATATGCATCATTTGATGATGTTTTATCTAAAGGAATTCGTCCGCTATCCATTGAAGAATTTATAACCGTTAGAGAAACTACAGAAGCACTCATACTTGATACTAGGAAGAAAGAAGCATTTGCAGAAGCACATATTCCTGGTTCTTGGTATATCGGCATTGAAGACAGCTTTGCACCATGGGTAGGTTTATTGATTAAGAATTTAGAACAGCCAATTTTATTCCTTGCAGATGAAGGCATGGAAGAAGAAGTTGTTACGCGGTTGTCACGCGTAGGATACGACAATGCACTTGGATTCTTAAAAGGTGGCATAAAATCATGGTTGGAAGCTGGGCACACAACAGAAAAATTGGAGCAAATTAATGCTGAAGATTTCGCATCTAAATTCGAAACCGAAAATTTGAATTTATTAGATGTGAGAAGAAAAAGCGAATTTGATTCTGAGCATTTAACTGGCGCTGAAAACATGCCTCTTGACTTCATTCTCGATAATTTGAGCATGGTGAATCCAACCCATAAATACTATATATATTGCGTTGGAGGATACAGATCTGTTATTGCATCTTCAATTCTTCAATCAAAAAACTTTGACAATATTGTAAATATTATCGGAGGATTTAAAGCCTTATCGACCACTTCTCTAGCAAAAACAGACTATGTAGCACCGAAAACAATGTTGTAACGTTATTTTAGTTACTTCGAAAAAGTCCATGTTGAAATTTCGTCGTGGACTTTTTTATTGCGGTTACAATTAGAGTACATTTGAGCAGTTGAAGATCGAGGATGATAAATACATACAGAATGCTGGCCATGCTGCTGATGGTTTGGGCCAGCGACATTAAAGAGGCTCTTGCACAAAAGCACTTACCACAAAAAGGACAATTCTTTGTTTATTGGGGATACAATAGATCGTGGTTCGCAAACTCTGATATCCATGTTTATGGAGAAGGCTATGACTTTACTGCATACCAATTGAAAGCTAAAGACCGACCTTCTCCTGTTAGTTTAGATTATATAAATCCAGCTACACTTTCGATACCTCAATTTAATTTTCGATTGGGATATCAAATTAATGATCGATTTTCTATTTCAGTTGGAACAGATCACATGAAATATGTCGTTGTGCAAGATCAAACTGCCAATATTTCAGGGATAATTGAAGCAGAATTTTCGGAGAAATACCAAGGAATGTATTTAAACACACCACAAAAAATCACCAAAGACTTTCTGAGATACGAGCATACCAATGGATTGAATTATATTACAGTTGAAGGCGAGTATTTACAGCCCATTACACATTTTGCAAAACGTAAGGGTAGAATTTCTTGGAATTTCGGTTTAGGTGGTTTTGTGTTATTGCCAAAATCAGATATCCAGGTGGCTACCAAAGGTGCTGACAATCGGTATCATATTGCTGGTTATGCAATTTCTGGAAAAACGGGTCCGAGAATAGATTATGGTAGATTCTTTTTGAGTTCCGAATTAAAACCTGGATATGCTACAATGCCTGATATTCTGATTAACAATGATGCAATTGATAGAGCATCACAAAACATTGCATTTTTACAATATTATGTTGTATTGGGTTATAAATTTCGATTGTTTAAATCGAAACCGATAATTGAAAAAAATTAGATAATTAATTATTGAATTATTTAGTTCCTTCTTTTTCTGCCTTAAAAAGCCCTGGAACCAAGCCGCCCATGAAAGCAAAATAGAGCGTATTGTTTACTGGAGATCCAGTGATTGCGCATCCATTGGTGCAGCCCCAGAAATACCAATAAGAATATCCCAAAATTGCACCTGCTACTGCTCCGATTGCAGTAGGAATATATTTCTTCCAATTCATGATTCAGCGATTAAATCTACTTTTTAGGTCTTGGATCTATACTACAGCCCCTTCGAGAGCCACAGCCATAATCGAAAATCCCCATCAACAATATTGCAGCACCAAGCACAATTGTCAAAATTGAGTAATTGGCAATGCCTTGAAAAATAAAGGCAGATCCAATAAACAAACGCAGCAATCGGTTTAAATGCCAGATTTCGAAAAACCTTACCAATTGCGCTTTCAACGTATTTTTTGAATTAATGAATTCCACGGACCGCCATTTACAGTTTCAACTCCAGCTGAAGTGAGAATGCTTTTTGCCATTCCGCTTCTTGCTCCGCTTCTGCAGCAAGTAATAACAACTTTATTTTTGCTCTTTAAATCGCCCGACTTGCTCTTAATTGAGTCAAGTGGAATATTTAATGCGCCCGGAATGTGACCTGACTTATATTCAGAAGGGGTTCTAACATCTACAATAACAGCACCCTCAGCCATTAATTTCTTGTAATCGACGGGTTTACCGAAAAGACTTTTGAAAATTCCAAACATGACTTTAATTATTTAATTTCTGTAAGTAAATCGTAAACACTGCCACCGTTGTAAACTTCTTCAATTCCAGCTTGCTTAAGGATAGATGCTGCCATTCCACTTCTCGCGCCGCTTCTGCAGTACAATAAATAAGGAGCTGGCATTTCTTTGATATCGTAAACTCTGGCTTGAATTAAATCAACTGGAATATTGATTGCACCAGGAAGACTCTCAGAAGCAAATTCCATTGGGCTTCTAACATCGATAATGGTTGTTCCCGGTGTATTTAAAAGTTCAGAAATGGTTTTCATTTTATTATGAGTTGGGTTCAGCATTTTGATCCATTGTAAATCACTGAAATGAAACTTGCCTTTCAACTGATAAACAATTTGATGGTGCAAAATTAGGGTGCCGCACAAACTTGATTCGTGACTTCTATCACAATGCACGATTTTTCAATCAATAAATCATGTAGACACAATATATTGATCGTTTTAAATCACTTTTTGAAGATCCACAATTTCAATAAAATCGCGCTGCATTTTTACCAAACCGCGCTCAGACAGTTTCTTCAACAAGCGTGAAATCACTTCTCGAGATGAATTTAATTCGGATGCAATTTCTGTAATTGACTGTCGCACTTCATTGGTATTGTGCTTGTCTTTGTATCGTTTTAGATAAAAAACCAATCGCTCATCCATATTTCTAAATGCCACATGATCGATCGTTTCTAATAAATCATCAAATCGTGCACGGTAATTTTCCAAAACAAAGTAATACCATGATTTATAGGTGGTCATCCATTCATCCATTTTTTGCAACGGAATGGCCAATACCTCAACATCCGATTCCGCCTTGGCCATGAGTTGACTAGCCTGAAATCTAGATGCACAAATCATTGAGAGAGAACATGCTTGACCTGATGCGAGATAATACATCAGGAATTCATTTCCTTGATCATCTTCCCGATAAACCTTCACCAATCCAGAAACAATCAAAATGATATTCCGAAAATGCTGCCCGGTTTTCATCAAGAAATCGTCCTTTTGAAAGGTTTTCAATGCGCCTGATTCAGCAATTTTCTCCACCAATGGAGCTTCAAATTGGGGAAATAATTTACTAACCTGGTCTGCTGTTAACATGACCCAAAATTAGGATTTATTCAGTCACCAAAATGCGCATTGTTTCAATACCTGATTTTGTTTCACTGGTAATTAAATACATCCCTCCAGGTAAGCCTTTCTTGAAATGCAATTCCTCTTCAAATGCTCCTGCAAGTTGATTTCTCAGCTTTTTGCTAAATACCTCTTTCCCTTCAGGATTGTACATTCGAAGCACCACATCCGATTTTTCCAATAAATTAATTTCTACAAAAACATGGTCATTCATCGGACAAGGATAAGCACGCATATTTTGTTTATTCACAGTAAAATCAGCTATTCCAGTGGATTCATCTTGAATTAATACAACTTCATATAATACAGGAGATGCAATACTTTGTGAACCATCATTTACCCAGAAAATATTGGGTGCATCAGAACGAATTCCACCGAAAATATATCCCACAACTGTTGAATCTCTAGAAATTTCATCCATTAATAAAACTCCACTGGCAGTGGTCGCCATTGTTTCAGCAGGAATAAATTCAGCACTTGCGCCTAAAAAACCGGGCATGGTGATGCTCAATCGATTTTCTGTCAAATTTCCATTTGCATCACGAATCACGTCTGTAATTGTTTGCACAAATGGTACGTTGTTGTCTTGCACGATGGTTCCGGAAGAATCGGGATAATACTGCGCCATTCCACCAAAGAATATGGAATGTTGAGTTTGTGAATTGGCAGACCAAACTGGCATGACTGCACAATGGTAATGATTTAAATATTGCATAAATCCTGGCTCTTCATAATGTGCATCTGCTTTAATGCTCACCGCATTGATGTATGGAAGATCAAGATCGGTTCTAAAAACACCCGAATAAATTGTCATCCCTTGGTTTCCATCAGGAAAAACCTGTGGAACCAAGTTGTAATCTCGGCGATGGAACAATGCAGTGTCGGTAATGGTTACAAAATTGGAAATCGAAAGGTTCGACTGTGTGATATCCAGATCGAATTGCTGGATGGCATTGGTGTACACTTGTGTGAAACTTGGACCATTCATGGGATTGTAACGCCCATCGAAGCGATGTCCTCCAACCAACATCCATTTTGAGCCAATTTTCTCCATGTCTCCTCCGGTGATAGCAAATCGCTCATCGGTAATTTGTGTAAAGAAAGAGTTGTTCACAGAGCCTTGCATCACAGCGGCAATCAAGCCATCGAGTTCAACCCGTGTAACAAATGGGAAAGTGATATGGTCCGCTTGAAGATCACTGTAACCGTAACCTCCCGTGAGAAGAAGGTAATTTCCATCTTGACAATATTGGATATTGGTAGAACGCAAATGTTCTTTTAATGCTGCATCGAGGCTTTCGGTAGATGCAGACCAAACATTTCCGGTAGATGGCTCAAGAACAATGATATTGGTATTGTGCCCAGCCAAATCAAATGCTGCAAAGGGCTGGCGGCGGTGCAAACCATCGATTCGACCACCAATAATTACGACTTTGTTGCCTCTTTGTGCCCAAGCATAGGACTGAATCCCCGGTAAAGTTTGTGTTTCAATAGGACGAATAGCAATATTTAACACCTGTGCCTTGGATGGTAAAATCAAGGTGAGTAATGCGAAAAGTGTGAGCGCAAGATTTTTCATGCAGCGAATGTAAACCGATGTTATCAGGTGAACTATGACATTTGTCACGCTATGAGATTTAATGTATTTGCCTCATTCAAAGATCGAATGAGAAAATCAGTTTAGCTGTTGTACAATTGAATTATGGAGCTTTTTTTATCTCTGAATTTAAATTGATGCATTCAAATCGAATTAATTCATTAAATGTTATTTAAATTGATAATTGAAGCTCTGAATTAGCTCTGTGGTTGCCAAACAACATAAAAAACGAACAAATCGATTCTGCCGTTTGTCTACTTTTGCATGATGCGTTCGATCATTTTAATTGCCGTCCTTTTTGCATTTGTTGGTTGCCAAGAAACTGCTCAAAAAACACCCGATGCCAATACCAAAAAGCCTACTGCTGTGGCAAGTGGTGCGGAAATCTACAAAACTAAGTGTGCAATGTGTCATGGCGCTGATGGTAACCTCGGCATTGGTGGCGCAAAGAAACTCACTGAATCGCAACTCGATTTGGCTGCATTGAAAACACAGATAAAAAAAGGCAAAGGCACCATGCCTCCATTCGAAACGCAACTGAGTGCTGAAGAAATTGATGCGGTTGCCGATTTTGTGATGGGATTGCGGAAATAAGTAGTTTACCTCTCTCTCTTATCTTTCTCCATAGTAGAGAGAGGATTCAAACTGGCAAGATTCAAGAGAGGTTGTTTTTTGCTTAATCTTTTCTATTTGGCAGACCATAGATAGGTTTTGCTCAATTCAAGTTGATTGCACATTCAACATCATCATCAAAAAGAATCACGCAAATTTGCTGAAATTATACGAGTGTCGATTTTTCGTAGTTTTGTAGTAAGTATAATAAAGCGAAGGATATGAAAACCTCATTGCAACTAGAAATAACTTACGAGCAAATCTTGTCGCTGATAAGACAATTGCCTAATCAAGAAAAAATAAAACTAACTAAAGAGCTTGAAAAAGAAGTAATTGAATCTAAACTTTCACAACTTCTACAAACATTCAAAACGGATGAATTAGACATCACTACTATAGATGATGAGGTAGAAAAAGTAAGGCAAGAACTTTATGAAAAACGGAAACGTTAAAGTAATTTTCGATACAAATGTTTGGATTAGTTTTTTGATTGGCAAAAGACTCTCTTTCATTAGAAATCAAATAACCAATGGAGATCTAAAGATAATCGTTACTCCACAGTTATTAAAAGAAATTAAATTAGTAACAACCCGAGAGAAACTAAAAAAATACTTCCCGAAAAATAGTGTAAAGGAGCTTATTGATTTGCTTGAGATTATTGCGTTAAATATCGATATAAAACCTAAACACAGTATCTGCAGAGATCCTAAAGACAACTTTCTTCTTGATTTAATCGATTACTCAAAAGCAGATTTTTTGGTTACTGATGACAGTGATTTATTAGCACACAATCCATTTAAATCAGCTCAAATTTTAACTCCAAACGAGTTTCAAAAATTCATTGAAAAACAGCAAAACCGATAGAATATTTGTTTCGTAATTAAGGTACTTAAGTAATTCGTTCAATGCTTAAAAATTCGTTTGCCCTAGATTGAATTTTGCATGACTTAACATGAAGATTCTTTCGCACCTTAATGCTACGCTTCCTTGGTGAACTTGCTGCCCTCATGACATGAAACAAGCAACGAAATCTTGCAATAAAACTGCACAGATCATTGATAATGAGCGACTCCCATTCCCCGGAGGGAAAAAACAAAAGCGCTACACCGCATTTCCTACCTTTGTGGCATGAAATCAATGCCCACCATCACGCTCAAATTCGGTAAAGAGCGCTCCTTACAACGCTTCCATCCTTGGGTTTTTTCTGGTGCAATTCACCGGTATGAAGGCGAACCTGAAGATGGCGACCGTGTTGCCGTGAAAGCTGCCAATGGCGATGCTTTGGGTTGGGGTCAATATCAAAAAGGTTCGATTACCGTGCGAATGCTAGGTTTTGGTGCCGATTTGCCAAATGAAAATTTCTGGCTCGAATCGATGCAACGTTGCTTTCGACACAGAAGATCGGCTGGCTTGCCAAATCCTGATACCAATATTTTCAGGCTTGTGCATGGCGAAGGCGACGGATTGCCCGGCTTGGTGGTGGATATTTATGGATCGACCGCGGTGGTACAATGCCATTCGCTTGGAATGTTTGCTGAACGAAAAGCCATTGCGGATGCGATCTTGGAAGCTTCTTCGGGTTTGATTGCCGCAGTGTACGATAAATCGGCGGAGGCACTAGGAAGAAAAGAAGGCAATGATTATTTGGCTGGAACGCCCGACAACTCTCAGCCTTGCTTGGAAAATGGACATCAATTCAGGATCGATTTTGTGCAAGGTCAGAAAACTGGATTTTTCATCGATCAGCGCGAGAACCGTGCACTTTTACAACGCTATGCGAAAGACCGAACAGTGCTAAATACCTTCTGCTATACAGGCGGATTTTCGGTGTATGCGCTTGCTGGTGGCGCAACTCGGGTAGATTCGGTAGATAGTTCAAAGAAGGCCATTGAGCTCACGCAAGAAAACGTGGCAATCAATGGTTTCAACGAAAATCAACATTCGGCGTTGGTTGCCGATGTGCCCGAATGGCTCAAAACACATCGTGAAGCATACGATATCATTGTGCTAGATCCTCCCGCATTTGCGAAGCACATGGATGCGCGCCACCGTGCTGTTCAGGCATACAAACGCCTCAATCACTTGGCCTTACAACAAATCAGACCAGGTGGATTGCTCTTTACGTTTTCATGCAGTCAGGTGGTAGACCGCGAACTTTTCCGCCACACCATTACTGCTGCGGCGATTGAATCGGGACGAAAAATTTCGGTGCTTCATCAGCTCACGCAACCTGCCGATCACCCGGTGAGTGTGTATCATCCAGAAGGCGAATACCTCAAGGGCTTGGTTCTTTTGGTGGATTAATAGAATCAACCAAATAAAATGACCCAACCTAATTATACCACATCGAGCATCCTAAAACTCGCTTTGCCGATTATCCTGGGCGGAATTGCACAAAACGTAATTCTTGCCACAGACGTATTTTTCATGGCGAGAGTAGATGAAATTTCGCTTGACGCTGTAGGATTAGCAGGCCTTTTTTATTCTACGGTTTATATTTTAGGGTTGGGTTTTTCGACTGGAGTGCAAATTCTCATTGCCCGTCGACATGGCGAAAAAGCGCATCACGCTATTGGAAACATTTTCGACAACAGTTTGCTGTTTCTTTTCTGTACATCGCTGGTTTTGTGGGCAGGAATGGAGTTTTTAGGGCCTACAGTACTGAAACCGTTGATCTCGTCGGAGGCTGTATATACCCGCGCCATCGAATACCTCGATCACCGTTCTTGGGGAATTGTTTTCGCTTTGATAAATCTTTCATTTAGAGCGTTTTACATTGGCATTTCGAAACCCGTCATCATCACAGTAAGTACCGTTGGGATGGCTTTGGTAAACGTTGTACTCAACGATGCCTTAATTTTCGGGCATTACGGCTTTCCTGAATTGGGTATAAAAGGCGCTGCGATTGCGTCTTCTTTAGCAGAAATCTCAGCCACTTTAATGTTTGTATTATACACATTTGTAGGGAAATACCACTTAAGTTTCAAGCTTTTCGAAAGTTGGAAATGGGATTTGCCAGTAATGAAACAAGTGGTGAATATTGCTTCACCGGTGATGTTCCAATATTTCGTTTCGCACGCTGGATGGTTCCTCTTTTTCATTGTAATCGAACAAAGTGGAGAGCGTGCCCTGGCAATTTCGGTAGTGATTCGCATGATTTACATGTTCCAAATGGTGCCATTTTGGGGCTTCATGTCGGCTACAAACACGATGGTTTCTTTTGCCATTGGAGAAGGTCGCTCCGCGGAAGTGATGCCGATATTGAAGAAGATCACTGGAATGTCGGTTGTGGCTGCTTTGCCATTTTTAGCACTGAATTTCATCATCCCCGAATGGGTAATTGGCTTAGCTGTTGAGGACAAAACAGGCGGAATCATTGCTGATAGTGTACCGACCTTGTATGTGATTACAGTGGCGTTATTCTTCTTTGCAGTTGCGATGACCTGGTTTAGCGGTGTAAGTGGCAGTGGAAACACCCGAACCGCTTTGTGGATCGAGACTACAACAATTGCAATGTATCTCTTAGTGGCTTGGTTTCTTGGGATTCTTCTCAAAGAGGCGGTTCATATTATTTGGATAACCGAACCCATCTACTTCATGATGTTAGGTTTGATCTCATACCTTTACATGCGATCTGGAAAATGGAAGGGACGAGCAATTTAAATGTTCAGCAATACTGAGGAGATGCATACACATTGTCAATTTGATAACGTCTGCTTAACTTTCGTGTGTGAATCTCTCAATAGTTTCGCAACCGAAAAGTAACACATCACTATGAGCGCGGAAAAAACCAAAATCTTGTTGGTAGACGACGAACCGGATATTCTCGAGTTCATGAGTTACAACCTGAACAAGGAAGGATTTGAGGTCTTTACAAGCACCAATGGGAAAGATGCCATACGCATTGCAACCCATGAAAAGCCCAGTTTAATTATTTTGGATGTAATGATGCCCGATTTAGATGGCATTGAAACTTGTCGCGTAATTCGTGAAACACCCGATTTAAAAGAAGTGCTAATTGCATTCCTTACTGCCCGAAGCGAAGATTATAGTCAAATTGCAGGTTTCGACGCTGGAGCGGATGATTACATCAATAAGCCAATTAAGCCACGCGTTTTGGTAAGTCGCGTAAAAGCGCTGCTACGTCGAGCAGGAAAACTCTCTGGTGGCGAGGAAGTAATGGAAGTAAATGGCTTCACGATTGACCGGGAAAAATACCTGATTGTGAAGGATAATCTTCAGATCAACTTGCCTAAAAAAGAATTCGAGCTCATCGCGCTTCTCGCGTCAAAGCCCGGAAAAGTGTTCACTCGCGAAGATATTTTGAAGAGCGTTTGGGGAGAAGATGTAGTAGTTGGCGACAGAACGATCGATGTTCACATCAGAAAACTTCGTGAAAAGCTAGGAGATAACTACATTCGCACCATAAAAGGCGTAGGCTACAAATTTGAGTTCTAAAGTTCCATTTCTGCAAAAAATCAATACCTCAACCCCGAGAAGCCTCGCGCTTTTCTTGGCTCTGTGGTTCTCTGCCTGCGTAGGTGTATTCGTAGGTTTGATGGAATTCGTATTCCATAAATTCTACACGATTTGGGTGCCTGCTGTGGTGATTGTTTTCACCTTTATCCTTTCGTTTTTCCTTTTCCAATACACCGTTGAGCGCTTCATTTACAGGAAAATCAAGCTCATTTATAAGAACATCCACCAGTTGAAGCTCAAAAAAGGGCAAAAACCGAAATCGGTGGATCTGAATACCGACATCATTTCGGAGGTTAACAAGGACGTTGAAGCTTGGGCAAAAGACCAAAAAGAAGAGATCGAGTACCTAAAAAACCTCGAAAATTATCGTCGCGAATTTCTCGGTAATGTAAGCCACGAACTAAAAACCCCAATTTTCAATATTCAAGGTTACATCATGACCTTGCTAGAAGGTGGTCTGGAAGACGACAAAGTGAATCGAACCTATCTTGAACGCGCTGAAAAAAGCGTCGAACGGATGGTAAACATTGTTGAAGATCTCGAAATCATTACCCAATTCGAAAGCGGTCAGCTCATCTTGCACAAAGAAAAATTCGACATCGTTGATTTGGCGCGCGATACCATGACAGGCATCCAGTATTCGGCCGAAAAAAGTAATGTGAAGCTCGTTTTCAAAGACATTTACGATAAGCCAATTGCAGTAAAAGCCGACCGTGAAGCCATTCAAAAAGTGATCTCCAATTTGCTCGTAAATTCGATCAAATACAGTAAACCACTTGGCGAAACCAAGGTATCGTTCTATGATATGGACGAAAACATCCTTATCGAAGTTTCCGACAACGGTATCGGCATTGCCCAAGAACACATTCCACGTTTGTTCGAACGTTTTTACCGTGTTGATCGCAGCCGTTCTCGCGATATTGGAGGCACTGGCCTCGGTCTATCGATTGTAAAACACATTATCGAAGCGCACAACCAAACCATAAATGTTCGAAGTACTGTCGGCATCGGCACTACGTTTGGCTTCACGTTGGCTAAAGCCAAATAAGCGCTTTAACTCAAAAAATAATAAAGCCTTCTAGGTAAATCAGTTCAAGACAATTTTCCCTCCGGGGAAGGAGAAACTGCTACACTGAATCCAATACACACCGCGAGGCAAATGCCCCAATTGCATGGAAGTTTCAAGTTGATTCGTTTCCATTTGAAACACTGTTCTACCATGAATATCCAATACAGCTAAACGCTCGTTGGTTTTCGGTTCACAGGGAAGCTTTACGGTAATCAAATCATGCGCAGGATTCGGATACACTTCTCCAAAATCGGGTGCAAACATCTCAATTCCAGTAGTTTGATTGGATTCACAAAAAGTGTAGACGCGACCATCCTCAGGAGCATTCGCTAAACTGGGGAAATCAATAGAATCTAATTGAAGTGCAATTGGCGCATCTTGAGGTCCTGTGAGCGCTAGAACACTATCAGCAGCATAGTTTACAAATCCGATAAACGGACCAGGATAATTTTCAAAAATCAAGACAGTATCTACAATCACCGAAGGTCCAATTCGGGTTTCCCAGCACCCACTTTCGTATAGCCAAAACTGAAAACTTGTGCGCGCTGTTTCGGTGGTGTCTTCGTAGAAACCAGCATTGTTGATTTCAATTTTTAAAATTCTATTCCCTTCAGTACCTTCAAGTACATAACCTGCAGATGTTTCATCGCCAACACCAATCAAATCAACGTAATATGGATTAAACTCATAGTTTTGATCAGCTGTTAAAAAGTAGCCATTACTGCTCAAAATGAGGGTGTCGTGCTGAATGCCTCCAAGCGAGTAATTGAATCCAATCGGAATAACAGTTTCTTCATCATCCCAACCAATTGGCCAAGCGATTGGTTGCACATTCGTTAGTGGAGAGAATGGCTGACTGCCAGTTTGAACCGTGAAGTTTTGTGCTTGGAATGCAAATGAAATCAAGCAAAATAGCAGTGTAGAAAAGTATCTCATGATAAAAATTGCTAAGTATTAAAGGAAAAACAAGTGTACAAAAAAACCAGTGTTTCCTGATTGGCCACACTGGTTTTTCAAATAGAATTAATGCTGTTTATGCAAGTCCCATCGAAGATGCCATACGTTTACGCTCATTTTCATCGAGGTAAATTTTACGCAAACGCAATGCATTTGGAGTGATTTCCACATACTCATCTTTTTGGATGTATTCCATCGCTTCTTCCAAAGAAAACTTGATTGCTGGTGCGATACGCATTTTATCATCAGAACCAGAAGCACGCATGTTTGTGAGTTTCTTTTCTTGTGAAACGTTCACAACCAAATCGCCACCTTTGTTTTGTTCGCCGATGATCATTCCAGTGTAAACATCTTCGCCTGGATCAACGAAGAAAGTACCACGGTCTTGTAATTTATCGATCGAGTAAGCGATTGCTTTACCATTGTCTTTCGAGCACATTACACCATTGATACGCTGTGGAATTTCGCCTTTCCAAGGTTCGTAATCCTTAAATCTGTGTGCAATGATTGCCTCACCAGCAGAGGCTGTAAGAAGGTGATTTCTTAAACCGATGATTCCACGAGCAGGAATGAAGAATTCCAAATGCTGCATGTCGCCTTTCGGTTCCATCACCATCATTTCACCTTTACGTTGGCTCACCAATTCGATCACTTTTCCAGAGTACTCGTCTGGAACATCGATGGTTAAGTTCTCGATTGGCTCATGTTTCTGTCCGTTAACTTCTTTAATAATTACCTGAGGCTGACCAACTTGAAGTTCGTAACCTTCGCGGCGCATTGTTTCAATAAGGATCGCCAAGTGGAGAATACCACGGCCATAAACAAGGAATGAATCTGCTGAACCTGTTGGCTCTACGCGCAAAGCTAGATTTTTCTCAAGCTCTTTTTCGAGACGCTCTTTCAAGTGACGTGAAGTAACGAATTTCCCATCTTTTCCATAGAATGGAGAGTTGTTGATAGTAAACAACATACTCATGGTTGGCTCATCCACATCGATCGGGGTAAGACCTTCTGGATTTTCGAAGTCGGCAATGGTGTCTCCAATTTCGAAACCTTCAATTCCAGTAACTGCGATGATATCTCCTGCTACTGCGCTGGCAACTTTGGCTTTTCCGAGACCCTCGAAAGTATAAAGTTCACGAATTCTCGATTTAACCATCTTCCCATCGCGTTTCACAAGGGTGATTGGCATGTTTTCGCGTAGTTCACCACGCAACAAACGACCTACTGCGATTCGTCCGATGTAAGTCGAGAAATCAAGTGAAGTGATCATCAATTGAGGTGTTCCTTGCGGTTGAAGTGGTGCAGGAATCTCTTCAAGAATGGTATCAAGAAGATACTCAAAACCATCGGTTGGGTTCTTGTAATCAGGACCCATCCAGCCCATTTTCGAAGAACCATATACCGACTTAAATTCAAGTTGTTCTTCAGTAGCATCGAGGTTAAAGAAAAGTTCGAAAACTGCATCATTCACCTCGTCGGGACGACAATTTGGCTTATCCACTTTGTTGATTACCACAACTGGCTTCAAGCCTAATTCAAGGGCTTTTTGAAGCACGAAACGTGTTTGCGGCATCGGACCTTCAAATGCATCTACTAGAAGGATTACTCCATCAGCCATATTCAATACCCTTTCAACCTCACCGCCAAAGTCGGCGTGGCCTGGAGTATCGATGATGTTAATTTTTACATCTTTGTAACGAACTGAAACGTTTTTAGAAAGGATCGTGATCCCTCTTTCTCTTTCAAGATCGTTGTTGTCCAGAATCAGCTCTCCAGTTTCCTGGTTATCACGGAAGAGTTTAGTCTGATGAAGGATTTTATCAACCAAGGTTGTTTTTCCGTGGTCAACGTGAGCGATAATCGCAATATTCCTGATTTGTTGCATACCCTGCTTTTTGGCGGTGCAAAAGTAGTCATTTAATAGCATAGGAGCACTATATCGCAAAGAGCATATTGGTAATTTAACAAAAGTGTCGATTTGGAAAGGGTTTCAAGCTATGAAGCCCACCTGTTTACTCCCGATTTTTACTGTCGATGAGGATGGTAACCGGACCGTCGTTCACCAAAGAAACCTGCATATCGGCTCCGAACACACCAGTTTTTACTGGCCGAGAAAGTTCTTGGCTGATCTGGTTGCAGAACATTTCGTAAAGCATGTTGGCGAATTCTGGTTTCGCTGCGCGGATGAAAGATGGCCGATTTCCCTTTTTGGTTGTTGCGTGCAAGGTGAATTGACTCACCACCAAGATTTCTCCCATGATATCTGCTACCGATTTGTTCATCATGCCGTTATTGTCGGCGAAGATGCGCATGTTGACAATTTTGGCAGCTAACCAAACAAGATCTTCCACTTTATCGGCCTCCTCTACTCCAACAAGCACCAACAAACCTTGCTTGATTCGGCTATAGAGCTCACCTTCGATGTGCACAGATGCATTAGAAACACGTTGAATTACGGCACGCATAGGGCGGCAAAAGTACAAATCAAAAAGATATTGGGAAATCTAAAGCCGACGACATGATGCAGCTAGAAAGTTTACGATTTTGCATTTGTTAAAAAACAATTGATCAAAATAGGAAAGAATATACATGCATAAATTTTAACTTAATCAACTTGAACAATCTATAGTACAAAATCGAAGGAGCGAATTTCTGTGTTTTGACAAATCCAAATTCTGTGTTTTCCTTTAATCTATAAACTCCACATAATAAACAGAAGCTCCACAATTAGATGATTTATTCAATACAGTTGAATAACTCAGGAAAGATGTCTTTACAAAATTATTTGCGACAAATTGATTTGCAATCTGCAAAACTTATCTATGTAAACAGCGAGATTGTGCAATGAGATTTGTATAAGAACTCTTCAAATACTTTTGTCAGGTTAATAGTCTGTCTGACTTATGTTTATTTATCTACAAGTTCTGCAGCATAAATGACCGGAATAGTTTTTTCATTTGATTTAAATTGATTTTTGAATTCGATTATCTCAACAGATTTTCGGGAATAGTCCTTTCAGTTGTAAACTAGATTTGAAAATTAACCAATCGAAATGCGGATTACGAGAATTTTCAGTAAAACGCAAAATTATAAATGCACGAAGGTTATTTAGGGAAAAGAATTTCAGGGAATTGTTAATTTCATAAGATCCAATTGTTCGTTTAACTCTTCAGTCGAGATGCTTGCTGAAGTTATTCAAAAAAGTTTGGAGTAGGCGATACTTTCATCCATCAGCATGAATTTGCAGTAGTAGGATTTTCAATGGATTAAATCAAAATCTGTATTGGAAATTTTATTCCGCTTTGCCTCGGTCAGCGAGCTGTAGTCGGCTAAATATGTGGCGGCATTCTTGCTATCGAGGAAAAAATACTGGATTTTCCAAATCACTGGGTTGAAGTTAATGTTTAGCATAGAAATGGTCGATTATGGAATCCGTGTAAACTAGAATTATTATTAAATTGTGGTTGCATATTGTTCAGCCTATTAGATATATTGCTTCTTTATATTCAGACTTAAATCACTTTCCGGTCTGTTTGTTCGATTTTGAAGATAGAAAATCGCTTAATAAAGGTGACCTAATTGCAAGCCTATCCACCATTCGAAATCAAAATACAAGACCATGTTTGCCTTCCATTTGGATGCTAATTGAATTTTCAGTTCTTCCCTGAATCGCTCGAGTAGATCAATTTTCCCGTTTTTTTGAAGGTCATTCCAATGGATAAAGTTATTCCCAATCCGGCTTATTAGAAATGCTTCGTATTCAAATAAAGCGCCTTCATTGCTCAATTGCTTTCGAAGATAATTCGCATTGTATTTTACATTTTGGGTGTTGTTAAGAAAAATATCGCATAGTAATGATAGAATGCGCGAGAAGGCATAAATATCGGTGCCTTTGCTTTTACTTTCTGTGAAATTTGTTTTTAGTAACCACTTATTGGCATCCAAATAATTCCCTGTAATAAAAAATGTTTTTGCGATGTCAAAATGCAAATACTTCAAAGCGTTGCCATCGGCAAGAATTTCATTATTCTTAACAAAATCGATGGCTTCGTGCACTAATTTCAAGGCCTTTTCGAAGTTGTTTTCCCTCAATAGAGCGATTAGTTGGTATTCGTACAAAATACCCTGTGCTACTTTGCGAGTTTCGGGCTCTCTAATGCGAATTGTGTTTGCTTTTAGCTCACTTACGAGCGACTGAAATTCATTTTTTTTATATCTACCTAAAATCAGCGAAGATAATCGAGCCGAAATTGCACGAAGATAGATTTGAGCAAAGCTTCGTGTGGCCTCGGGGTGTGTTGATATTAAACGATGCATTTTTATAGCCGAATTGTAACAGCTATCGTTTTCGCCCAGAGAAGCATGATAGAGGAAGTTGAAGTGGTAAAAGTAAAGTTGAGCACTCAACGATATCGCTTCAGCTGGGTTGTTTATGAGCCTATTCTTTGAAAACCGATCAAAGCGTCTCAGTTGTTTGCTATTTCTCACAAAACTGTTTTGACTTAAAATAGTAGACAATTCGTTAAGCAATTGTTTGTATTCTAACAAATTTTGGCTTTTGGCATAGCAAAATTGTTGTTCTTGAATTACAGAATTGGTGTCGATTTGTGGTTGATAGCGAGCGAGCACCACTTTTTTCTGAAGTAATTGAATCTCGAATAAAAAATCTTCATTGATCTGGGCTTGTTTAATTAGGTTTTGGATTCGCTTATATGCAAATGCGTATAGACCTTTTTCGATGAGGATATCGATTTCTGCAAGTGAGTTATGTAGCCATAATTTAGTGTCGCGAAACTGACGTTGGGAATCGAGAATAAGTTGAAATAAATAATGTTTTTTTACTTCAACTTGCTTCTGGAATTTGCGCTCCGAAATGTTTACTAGAAACAATTCTTTATCAAATTCACGCATACCATTGAGCACATCGAATAGGTATAGATATTCGTTTTCTTCCTGCTTTCTTCCTTTAACAAACCGTTTAAAGAAACGCTTTTCAGTTGGGGATAGAGAATGTATAAGCGTATGAAGATTGTCTCCCTTAACCTTATTCATAGTTGTGAATTTGTAGCCTCAAAAATAATAATTGGATTGAGAATTTCATTGTAAATATTACTCTCCATGAGACATAATAAAATCCCAAAAAAAACTTTCTAAAACATCTTTCTTGATATAAAATTGTAAAACCAAAACGTAAGGTTTAATTCATGAAATCGTTTGCTTGTGTTAATGTTCCGCACATCTTTTTAATTATACAATCTTGTATATTAATCTTGTCGGGAACTTCAAGTTTCGCCCAACTCCAGAATAACAACTGGACATTTGGCAACGGTTGCCGTGTTAACTTTAATGGCCCTGCACCCAACGGTGCGCTCAATTCGGTAATATCTAGCGCTGAACAATGCGCTTCGGTTTCTAATCCCGAAACAGGCAGTTTGCTGTTTTATTCGGATGGCCTCACCGTGTGGGGCACAACCAATCAGCCTATGCCCAACGGAACCGGACTTATAGGTGGGCTTTTCAAGTCGTCGAGTCAGGGCCCGGTGATTGTTCCCTTTCCGGAGAATCCGAATAAATATTTCATTTTCACCATCGATGAACTGGAGTTTGATGCGTATACCGGTTTGCATTATTCGGTGGTGGATATGAGCCTCAATGGCGGCTTGGGCGATGTGGAGGCTGCCAATAAAAACATCTTGTTAACCCCAGATTCGCTCACCGAAAAAATTACCGTTATCCGTAGCGAAGCCATTAGAGGTTATTGGGTAATTGTACATCGCATGAACAGCGACGAATTCCTAGCTTACAAAGTTACCGGCTGCGAAGTGAGTCAAACGCCTGTGGTGAGTGCCGTAGGTTCTCCGCTCATCATTCCATCCAATGATCTTAACGACCGATTTGACGGTTATGGTTCAATAAAGGCAAATCCAGAAGGAACGCGTATTGGGATGCCGATTGACGGATCAACAACCATTGAGTTTTTTGATTTTAATCCTGCTACCGGTCAGCTTTCCAATCCAATCTCGGTAGAGGTTACCGATAATACGGTTAATCCGACTCCTTCTTTACCCATCCGAAAATACGGATGCAGCTTTTCGCCCGACGGCAGCAAGTTTTATTTCACCAATACCATTTCAGTGTATCAGCTCGATTTAAGTGTTTACAATGCTGCGGCAATTGCTGCATCAAACAGCTTAATTGGCACACCAGCCAATGCTGATCCAACCTTTCAGATTGAACAAGGTCCAAATGGCAAATTGTATGTTGCAGTAGCAGGCAATTCCCTCGCAGCCATCAATTTCCCGAATAACGCCGGCCTTACCTGTGGCTATGTTGACGATGCTATTTCTTTAAATGGCTTATGTTTACTCGGTCTTCCGGCCAGGGTGCCCGACCGGAATTTTGCCCCGCCGGCCATCAGTCTCGTTTACGATTGCCTAATACTCGAGCTCAACGCTTCGATTGATGAAGTTAGTGACGATAATCTCGTTTGGAACATGGGCGTGCCCAACAGCAACCTCAGCGGCAGTAACGTTTCATACACCTATGCCGATTCGGGCACGGTAACCATTACCGCATCGATCAACAACGAATGCTTATCGTTTTTGGCCGATACATCCATCTTTATCGAAGATTGCTCATGCCTTACCGAAATTACCTCTCAATTTACCACCATCAATTTGGGAGATACTTTGCAGCTTTTCGCTAGTGGAGCAGAAAGTTATTCTTGGACACCTGCTCAGGGCCTCAGTTGCACCGATTGTAATAATCCTCTTGCATCGCCAACAGAAACCATCACATACATTGTTACGGGGAGTAATGCCAGTGGATGCATTTCGTCGGATACAATAACCATTACGGTAGATACAAAAATCGACATTATTTGCGGAGAATTATTCATTCCAACCATTTTCTCGCCCAACAGTAAAGGCCCTCAAGCCAATGAAACATTCTGCGTTTTCAGCGATTGTGTTGATCAATTTAAACTGGTAATCTACAACCGCTGGGGAGAAAAAGTTTTTGAAACCGAAGATATAAACGCGTGTTGGGATGGAACGTTTAATGGTTCCGATGTGCCTACTGGTACTTATGCATACACGCTTTTTCTATTACAATTAAATAGTGTAACCGTTAATAAAACAGGCACAATCATGCTTGCAAAATAATTTGGATAAAATGATAAGTACCTTAGTTATTCTCTTTTTAGTTTTAAACTCTCTGAATCTTTTCTCTCAGAGGGAAGCCAATATCTGGCATTTTGGAAATGGCTTTAGCCTCAATTTCAATAGCGGTCAAGCCGTTCAGGAAAGTGGCAGTGCCATACCAACCATCGAAGGTAGCACTTCCTATTGCGATTCGGCTGATAATTTGTTGTTTTATTCCAATAGTGGCAGACGGTCTCCGTCCTCAAAACACATCTCAATCCATTCATCTTCAATTCACCTTACGTTACCTTGAACTTAAATTCAATGTCTGCAATTAAAAATATCTTCTATAACCTAACTAATTTCCAAACGCATGCACTCATCTAGGCAAGCATTAATTCTTCTGTTGCTCTTTTTCATTTCGAGCCTAACATCCTTCGCCCAATTGCAAAATAACCAGTGGCGCTTTGGTTTTGGTTCATCTATCGATTTCAATACTACGCCTCCAAGTTTTCCTGCAGGAGCAGCATTGCCAAGTATCCTGCCCCCGCTTATAACAGGTACACAGATCGAGGGTTCTGCGTCTGTTGCCGATAAAAATTCTGGTGCCCTTTTATTTTATACCGATGGTGTTACCGTTTGGAATGTACAAAATGAACCTATGCCCAACGGAAGCGATTTGGGCGGCAGTGATGTGCTTTCGTCTTACATGGCAGCGGTAATCGTGCCTGTGCCGGGCTCATGTGATAAATATTACATTTTTTGCATCGATGATTATGAGGAAGGAAATTACGGTATTACTTATTCGTTGGTTGATATGACACTTGATGGAGGTTTGGGAGATGTAGTTGCTGGGCAGAAAACAATTCCTTTATACGACAATGAATCAGAGATACTGCTGGCTTATCCTAACAATGCAGGAGACGGTTATTGGTTAATTAGCAACGGTGCTGATCCTGCAAATCCAAGCGTAGCAGCCTTTGAGGTTACAGAACAGGGTGTGAATCCAATACCTGTTTTGAGTCCAGTTAACTTCAACGGCTCGGGAAGGTTAAATTACCAGGGAACTAAATTTGTTTGCACTGGAGAGTTTGACCCCATAAGCGGTAGCCTTTTGGGATTTCAGATGTATGATTTTAATTCGACAACCGGCCAAATTACTTCTCCTATTAACATTCCATTTAGTATGCCTGGTGGTGATGTTTTGCAATATTTTGAATTTACATTCGATGGCAATTTTCTGTATGCTGGCGGCAATTTTTCGCTCTATCGATTTGATTTAACTTCAGGAAATTCCTCTACTATTAACGCTTCTGCAACAGCCATTCCTATCGACAATCAGACCGGCCTACATGGAGGAGCGCAACTTGGTCCTGACGGCAACCTTTATTATGTAATTGGCAGTTCTGTGTATCGAATTGAGAATCCCGAGAATCCTGCGGCCTCAATTGGACCCATTTCCGTTTTACCCGACGAGGTTAATTCAACTTCGCTTCCGCCATGGATTC
>CANHIS010000002.1 GCA_947460255.1 Bacteroidota bacterium | reverse complement strand
GGTTATAATCGTTTATACACGGTTAAAACTTGCAGACTATTTAAACAGTTTTTAGATTGACCCTTGGGAAGGGGATATTGGGTTTTCCCAACATCATCGGCGGCTCATTTCCAAACTCAAAATTTGATTACTAGTTCATTCTTTCGTAATTATATGATATTCAACAATATAAAATAACCAACCCCTCTTGAAACGGTTATAATCGTTTATACACGGTTAAAACTTGCAGACTAGGTAAACAGTTTTTAGATTGCCCCTTGGGAAGGGGATATTGGGTTTTCCCAAAACATTTAATTTCCATTTTCCAATTCTTTTTGAAAGAGAAAGTACAAATAGTTAATAACTGACTGATTTTAAGCATCTAAATTTAGTTTACCTTAAACATCACAACTACAACAATCACATTTTGCGATCAATAAACTAACACCCTCATCAAGCCATGCAATCGAAACAATATTAAATTAATTGGCAGTGAATTCAATCAGGCAAGAACAATGCACAATAAAATGACTGACAATCTGAAACTTACATAAATAATCAAAAAAATTTCAGCCCTTGTAAACCTTTCATTTTACATCTTCGTGATTGAGATCAGAAACATAAAAACACATGAACATGAAAAAATTACTAAGCCTCACTATCGGGTTAATGATAGCTGCAATCACAGCAAGTGCACAAACTTGCGAATTCACCGCCGTATTCTCTCCAAACGGTGATGGCAATGTAACTCTAACTGCTCCTGCAGGGCTATCTCCAAATGAATTTACATTCTTTTGGATGTTCAGCAGTGGCTTGAATTCTCAATCTGGCTATTCTATCAACGCAACCTACAGCCAAACAACGATTGATAACGTGACTTTGTTAGTTATCAGCACTGGACCAGATTCTAACATCGTTTGTAATTCAACTCAAACCATCAACGTATTGGTAGACAATCAAAATGCAAGTTGCCCGATTGAATACTCAAATTCTCCAGGAAGTTTAAGTAATTGGACCTTCACTACGCCAGGTGCGAATTACACTCCAACTTGGTCTTTCGGAGATGGAACAACTGCATCAGGTTTGACAGTTGACCATATTTTTGCCAACCCTGGCACTTACGAAGTTTGTATGAACATTACAGGTGGCGGATTTACTTGCGACAACTGTGTGATTGTAACAGTACCAGGCGATACAACCATTACTCCTTCAGAATGTAGCGCTGATTTCTACGCATCAACTTCAGCTTTGGTAGGTTTTTATATTCCAACTGGGAATACAAGTGCTAACGACACATATTCATGGGATTTTGGTGATGGATCAACTTCATCTGAAATTTATCCTTACCACCAGTATGAAGTTTCAGGAACTTACAATGTTTGCCTACTTGTAACATCTGAAAACTGCTTTCAAAATATTTGTCAAGAAGTTTTCATTCCTGAATCAAATGTGATCCCGAATGATACTTCTTGCTACGCAGGATTTGTGATCAGCCAAGACAATCCATTCGAAGTATCTGTAGTAAATACTACTTCTGGTAACGATCTAACTTTCAACTGGACAATTTCTTCAGGATTGATTAGCATTACAGCTTCTGGGGCATACCCATCAATGACCATCGAAAGCACAGGAAGCTACGTCCTTTGCTTAACAGTTGCTAACGCCAACGGATGTACTGCTACTTTCTGCGATTCAATTATTGTAGGTGACAACGGATTAATCGGTGGTCGTTTGAGCGCTGCAGGATTTGTAATCAATGTTCAAAGTCCTGCAACAATCACAGGATACTCTGTTCTTGGTATGGAACAATCTGCCAACAATGCTTTCCAAGTTTTCCCTAATCCTTTCAATGATAACATCATGATTTCAACAGATTCTGAAGAAAACAGAAGATTTGAAATCGTATCGATCGATGGGAAATTGGTACAAAGCGGACAAATCAACAATCAGCTAAATACAATCAGCACTTCAGAACTTGGAGCTGGTATTTACATGTTGAACGTTATTGATAACAATGGACGTAAATTCGTTCAGAAGATTGTTAAACAATAATTAATTTAAGGCATTTCACTTCTTAAGGGGTGAAATGCCTTTTATATCCTATGGAAAACCCACCACTCGCGCTTTTGAAGCAATGCAAAGGGAACGACCGAAAGGCTCATTTCGCTTTGTATCAGTGGTGTTTTGAAGATATGATTAGCATTTGTCGACGCTACTTTAAGAACGACGACGAATTGAAATCAGCAGTGAATATGAGCTTCCTTAAAATTATTCAATCTATGGAAGTGATTATTCAAAAATATGATGACTTGGTGTTTTACCACTGGATGAAACGAATCACAATCAACCATATCATCGATGAATTCAGAAAAAACAAGCGTTATAAAGAAACCATCGACCTAAAGGAAGAGTCTGAAATTTTAAATAGTGAACACGGATTTACAGACGACAATACTACTTGGAACGAAAATCTGGCAGTCATTCAAAGAGCTATCGATACACTTCCAGAAATGAGCAAAACAGTTTTTAATCTATATGCTGTAGATGGTTATAAACATGATGAAATTGGGGAATTATTAAATATTTCGACAAGTACATCTAAAGTTCACTATTTCAGAGCGAAGCAAAAGCTTCAAACCCTTTTAAGCAAGCAAAAAAGCCTGTTACAATGACCGAAAATAATAAATACAATGTGGAGGATTTCTGGCCCGGAGCAGAAGAACTTCTCGATCAACACTTTCAAAAAAAAGGTGCTTGGTTTCGAAATCGTAGATTGATACTGCTTGGTCTTGTAGTTGCCGCTATTGGCGGATTTACCGCCTTGTGGTTAAATGTTTCTTCATCCGGAAATGCAGAAACACTTAAAAACAATCAAACAAATGTTGCATCAAACGAAATAACCAATTCCACAAAAAATTATGATGTAAGCATTGCAGAAACAAACAAAAACTCCAACGAAAATAAAACAGCATTAAATACTGTTCCTGAATCAAATATTGCCAAGGATATTGCCGGCACTGAAACCTATGAAAAATTTAGCAATCAAAATTTTGAAACTCAAGGATCACAAAAAAGTGAAGGCAATCATAATATAAATACTCAAAATGATATCAATTCATTAAAATCTTCCAGTAAAAAGGCATTCCTCTCGAACAATTCCAAAGAAGACAATAATTTCAAGAACTCCGCATCTAGAGATGTAGATGTCATAAACCAAAACATTCTACTTGAAAATATTGACAACATTGAAAATACAACTTCATTCAAGACAAAAGAATCAATTTTAAGAAATTCACTAAAAACTGAGAAAATTGCCCTGACGAGTTTAAATACGATGCCTGCGATGGTTCAGCCACAGGTATTGATTTTAGCTGATTTGAATAACTACACAACAGATGATTTATATAAATTGTCATCAATTGTAAATCCTGAAAAAAATAAAAAACAATCCAATCATTTCTTTTTTACACTTGGAGCTGGAATAAATTACATTGATAAAAACATAACATCAAATAGCTACCCAGATTACGTCTTAAGAAGAAACAATGAAGAAAACGCTGCATTTTATTCATCTTTTAACGTGCACTTTGGTTTGAATAAAAATAGATTCAGTATTTCTACAGGTATTGAGCTCAATCAATACGGTGAAAATGTTAAATACGACAATTGGCTTATCGGTGACATCGAGACAATTAATTCAAATATTCTTTATATAACCGACAGCATTTCAAACACTGTAAATTATTATTTTCAAGGAAATGAATTTAATCAAACCAGTTATTCTTATGAAACAGATAGTTTATTGGTGAATGATACAACATTGGTAAAGGGCCAAGTGTCGAAGGAATTAAGTGGATTCTCGAGCCGAACCATGTTTTCATATGTTGAACTCCCTGTTATTCTTGAATATTCTGTCTACAGCAATCGATCATTTGCAATTTCCTTGAATAGCGGACTATCAATTGGCTTCCTTAGAGCAACAAGGGGTTTTTATCTAAATCCTGAGTTAAATGAAGTAATGGACATCAGCAACAACAACACAATACGCAAAGCAATGTTAAACGGTAGAATTGGAACATCATTTAACTGGAAAATCGGAGACAAATCCAGTGTTTTTGTAAACCCTGAATACCGCTTTAATTTACAATCAGTTTTCAATAAGAAAAGTGGTTTAGACCAGAGATATCAAACTATAGGCTTACAATTTGGAATAATGAAAAGGTTTTGATCTACCAAATTCTCTCAAGCAAAAGCCACGAAATGTGGCTTTTGCTTTTTATTGGCTTCTTGAATCTTCCAATTTGAGCATTACAGCATTCATTTTTAATTCTAATTCCTGAATTCTTTGTTCCTGAACTTCATTCTCTTTTTGTAGTTCAATAATTACTTCATCCTTTGCCTTTGACTATGTATAAAGTTCTTGAACAGACTTAACCAAAGGAACTACAAACTCTTGATAGCGCAAACCTACAATTTTGCCTTGCTTATCTACTCCACTAAATGAATAACCTATTGAATTGGCTGCGCTATCCACTTCCTGCGCAACAAATCCTGAAAATCTAATTCGCTCAATATCATATTTCCCCTCCCAAACAGAAGTATCAATTTTACCGAGTAGTTCGGCCTCTTTTGCAAGGTTGTAATTATATGAAACCGGTCTTAAACGCGTAATAAAACTAAATCCTGGAACATCTTCCTGTAGATTGGTTTTTACCCTGCGGTCTGAAATGGTCGTCCATCCTACTTGACCGCCAATACTCACCATACTTGTGTTGCCAATTCTTACAGTTTTAAAAGCATGAAAAATTGTTGAATAGCCAATCGCAACGGCATTTTGTAGATTATTCAATGCGAAATCGGATGCTTCACCTAAAGCCACGTTAAAAGATCCTGTTGTATTTGTAAATCCTGCCGATGAACCAATTCCAACAATTTGAACTTCGGCGGAATTGTTGTCAAACGCCACATTCCACAAATATGTATTAATGAGTTATGTCTTTAGGAATGTAGATTTGTGCAATAAAACGTAAGTAAAGAGTTACCATAAAATAAAAGTCCAATTAATTTTAGCGCTGATTTAAACTTCATCTGACGTTAAGGAATAGTGAAATAAAATTTAACATAATCAATTCAGTACTTTCTGAATAGATTATCAAACATCCGAAAACGCAAAAAAAATCCTCCGAATCAAATGAATCGGAGGATAAAAATTAGAATTTACTAAAATTAGTGTGCTATAATCAGTTTTTGTGTTCCTGATTTTTTTGCTCCTTCAAAAAGCTCGATAAAATAAACTCCTGCTGGAATTTGAGAAGTTTCAATAGTTGTTTGCTTGCTGGTAATTGGCTGACTTACAATGATTCTTCCACTGATATCAGTTAATTGAACTGTTCCTTTGTTAAGCTCAGATTGAATAATTAACGTTTGATCAACAGGGTTTGGATAAAAATCGAAACCACTAGTCAAATCTTGCAAACCTTCTGGAAGCGGAACTCCGAAAATTGCATCGTTTGTAATAACAGGCTCATTAACATCAAAAACGATGCTTGCACGGTTAAGAATTTCTTGTCCAGGGAATAACATTTGAAATGCTCTAACCTTAAAGACAATCGTTCCGATACTTGCAGCAAAATTTTCAGAGCTATCTGGAAGATTGATATTGTAATGTACAAATTTAAAAGTACCATTTCCTTCATTCACCATTGAGCAATTGTGACTTGAGCCCAAAAACTCTGCTGAATTGTAATCAAAAAACGGAGGTAGAATATCAGTAACAACTACAGTTTGAGCTGGAGCTGTTCCAGTGTTTTGGAATTGAATACGGTAAGTGTACCATTGCTCATCACCTTCAACTTCCATGGTATAAACATACTGTGGCGTTGGAGGCGCTGTTAACAATTGAATGTGGTTTGGATCATATGAACCATTCACGATTTGACAAACATCACCAAGGTTGTTTGTTTCATCGCAATCGCCAACTGCTGTTACTGTTGCTGAAATGCATTTTAACAGACCATCAGTTGCATAACAACTTAACGAGTCATATAAATGAATGGTTGTTAATTCACCGTAAACCAAAGTATCTGTGAAGTTCCATGTAAATGTGTTACCATCTTGAGAAGTGTATTCAGGAACTGTATTGTACAAGTACAATGAATCAGGAACAGTTACCGATACAGAATATCCTTGGATTGGAAGCATGCCGTGGTTGTTAATGAAAACCACTTGATGGTTGTCGTTTCCTGCGCAGCGTCTAAAAGGCCCCATCGGAGATATTGTGATTTGAGGATCTGCGCAGCTTGAATCTGGATAAATGAAGAAATCGAGACTATCTGCAACCTCGCCAGCTTCAGTTAAGTTTACATTGTATGTAGCATTTACAGGACAGTTAACTGTTCCAAATGGAAGATTAGCTGTTAATCCATTAAATCCAACTTGATAGCTACCGGTTACCGTTTCGAAACTATATGCTCCAGATTGATTGGTTGTTGTGAATGCTTGGTTTGCATCACGAATCAACACTTGGCCAGGGATAGCATAATCGTTCTCATCCAACACACAGTTACCGTTAAAATCGGCGATTACACGGCCATTCAAGAAGCTACTTGGAGCATTCACAGTATCTGGATCAAAACGCCATGCATCATTAGAAGCTTGCCATACAGCATTGTTGTTTCTTCCAGGAACATGGTAAGATTGAGATGCATCCTCATTCTGAATTCCTTGAATGGCAAAATCTGACCAATTTGTGCCGACTGAGCAGAATGGCTTATCAGTGACATGCATTTCGATATTATTTGATCCTTCATAGAGCTTCAATTGCCCTGTATAAAGCGTTTGATTGCATCCAAAATATGGAACATTATTATAGTTCACTACAAAAACCCTTTCAGGAGCGTTTCCAATTGTTGAATATGAGATAATGGGCTGAATGCTTGGATCAAGATCAAACCAAGACAAGAAAATTGCATTCAATGGAGCAGTTGGATCTGGCAATGACTGATTCACAGAAAAATCTGAGAAATTACCAGCATATTCTAATTGAAAACGAACATAGCCGTTCGATGAAATCACCAAACTGTCGTAAGACTCACCAAAAAACACAAAAGGAAACCCAATATCAATAATACCGGAATACTGATCATCATATAAACTAACTGTATTGACTGGGTCAAAAGTTTCTGGAGTAAATGGGATTTGATAAACTCCATAAGGTGTTTGAGCTTGTGCTAAACAACAAGTAAAAAACACCGACAAAAGTGATAGTATAAATTTCCGCATAGAGATGGTTTTAGGAAAATGAAGGTAAAAACAAATTCTTAAAAAGCAACTCTAAATCAAACAATTAGATGAATTTTGAACTACTCAATAAATACCGTATGTTTAGCCGATATGTCGATTGAAAAATTCAAACATCAGGTTCAAGAATCCTGTCAAAATTTACTGAAATCCAAGATTACACATCTGATGGACGAAGAAAATTCTGCAAAAGCATCTGCACAGTCCGATACAAAAAGCAGTATGGGCGATAAACATGAAACAGCCCGAGAAATGCTGCAACAAGAACGTGAGCAAATAGGAAAGAGAATTGCTGAATCGGAGAAGCTGCTAAACGATTTATTGAGGATGAGTGAGAATAAAACATCTCTCGTAATTCAGCCTGGCAGTCTTGTAAAATGTACAATGGGATGGATTTACTTGACGGTTTCTTTGGGCAGTATTCACATTGAAGATCAAAAAGTAAATGTTATTTCACTGGAATCGCCTTTCGGAAAATTGATCGCACACAAATCAAAAGGTGATGAAGTAATTATGAACGGACGAAAGATCGTTATTGAGGAAGTAGTATAAAATGGACTAAAAAGTTCACTTTTACAGAATGCTGCGACACGGATTGAAGCGAGTTGCCTTGCAACGCGAAAAGCCGGGTGCCGGAACAAAAAAGATCAAGGGAATTGAAGAAACCCATCCGGCAGTCGCCCAAATCAATTAAAACAATAAATTTGAAAAATTAATGGGAAAGATAATGAACAGGTCAAGCATCATTTTATCATTTTTATTTTTTTTGACATTTCAATTAACTGCGCAATTGCCTATTCCTTCGTCTGGTGAAATCGTAAGATTAACAGGACTTTCTTGGGATAAAATAGAAACAAGAAATGTGGATGTTTGGTTGCCTGAAAATTATGATAAAGATTCATTAAAAAGATTCCCGGTTATTTATATGCACGATGGCCAAAACCTTTTCGATGCAAAACTTTCTTACGGAGGCAATGAATGGAGAGTAGATGAAACCATCACAGAACTTTCAAAAAAAGGAATTATTGATGAATGTATTGTTGTTGGAATTTGGAATTCACCAAAAAGATTCCAAGAATACATGCCCGAAGAACCATTTTACAAAATGAATAAGGATTTGCAAGATACAATCATCAAAGACAGAGGTGGGAAGCCTCTTTCGGATAATTATACTGATTTTCTTATTGACCAATTAATTCCAAAAATCGACAAGGAATTCAGAACATTAGGCAACAAAGAAAATAGATTTATTGCAGGATCTAGTATGGGTGGATTGATTTCACTTTACACCATTCTAAGATATCCAGATTACTTTAGCGCAGCAGCTTGTATTTCTACCCATTGGCCTGTTTGCTTAAAGCAAAATAATCCTTCAATTCCGACAGCTTTAATTACTTGGATGGATGAGAAAATACCACTAAATCCTCCTTATAGGTTGTATTTCGATTTTGGCACTGAAACTTTAGATGCATGGTATGAACCTTACCAAGATTTAGCTACTAGTTATCTGATCAATAAAGGATTTCCCAAAGGGCACCTTCTCGTTTCAAAATATACTGGTGAAGCACACAGTGAAGAAAGCTGGGCGAAAAGATTTCCTGAAATTGTGACATTTCTTTTAAAAAAATAATCAATTCAAAAAAATAAAATGCACAAGATCTGGTCCTTAATTGCAATAATGCTCATTCATTTCAATCTTATTTCTCAGGTTACTTACCCAGCAGAAATTGAGAAAATAAATAATGAAATTACGATTCTGAATAATCAAGAAAAAGAATTAAAAACCAAACTTGAGGATCTTAAATTAAATTATTGGAGCAATGAGATTAATTCTTGGGGATTGCCAGAGTTGGCGACACAAGACGATTTGGTAAAGCATTCGCTCATGAGTTTGGTTTACAGTGAAAAACACGAACAAGCCATTTGGGTGGCACATGTAGTTTCGCCTGATGTAAAGAACGGCAGTATCGGACGCAGCAACGATTTCAGACCTGATCCACTTGTAAAAACAGGAAGTTGCAATGACAGAGATTATTTTATTCGCGACACCCTTGCAGATGGAAATATAAAATATGATGGATTTGGCTTCGATCGGGGACATTTAGCGCCATCGGCTGATTTCAGATGGTCGGCAAAAGCACTTTCTGAAAGCTATTTTTATTCGAATATGTCGCCACAATTAGCGGATTTCAATAGAATTAGCTGGGCAAAATTGGAAGACATGACGCGATCATACGCAGAAAGAAACCAAACTCCCGTAATGATTGTAACTGGTCCTTTGTTAAGAGATGGTTTGCCTCGCGTTGAAAGAGCTATTCACAAACCGAGCATTCCAGCATTTTACTACAAAATGGCAGTGGATCGAAAAAATCAGCGTGCAGTTGCATTCTTGATGCCCAACAAAAAATGTGAATATCCAGCAGAATATTATGCAGTGAGTATTGACAGTTTGGAAAAATTAACGGGCATTAACTTCTTTCCAAATTTACCTGATGAAGAAGAGCAATTGTTAGAAGCCATGAAGGATCCGAAGCTTTTTATGGCACCAAAAGAAATGACGGATGTAAAACCATTGGATCCAACATCATTGCCAAGAAATCATTTTAATACAGTGCAGGCAAAATTATACGCTGGAAAAAATGAGACAATAACTGTTTGCGGCACTGTTGTGAGTACGAAACTTTCTTCGAAGGGAAATGTTTTTCTGAATTTAGATAAATCATTTCCAAACCAAATTTTCACTGTAAGCATTTTCAAAGATCAATTGATCAATTTCAGCTATTTACCACATGAAGAATTGATAGGGAAAACGATTTATGTAACAGGAAAAGTGACAGATTTTAATGGAACGCCGTCTATGTCGATTCAAGACGAACAATCGATTAAAATTGAGGATGAAGAATAGTACTTCTCTCCTACTCTTTTGCAATGTAATTATTCTTGATTTTTAATGCAGCTTTTTTGACCTGGATTTATGTATTGACAAAAATAACCGCACTCATTAATTACCTCTTGAAAATACTTTGTGTCGTAGTACAATTTCTTCATTGCAGCAAAATGTTCTCCTGAGCTAAAATCGCCGGTAACATTGTAAACATATGAAGATTCGAGCCATTGATTGTGTTGGCATTTTGCTGCCATCCACATCATTTTTGCACGGAATTCTTTGTCGGTCGAAAGCTCCAATGCTTTTAAATAATACATTTCAGCCATCGAACAGTCGTAATAACTTGTAGTTGGTCGCTTTTCATTATCGTAACCACTGAAACGATTGGAGTCCATAAAATCCCAATTTACTGGTGTTGCAGAAACCAAACGCGCATTTCCATAATATGTCATGTTATACAATCCGTTGGCAAAAAGGAAATAATTGTTCGCACGTTCTTTCGGATCTTTCTCTTTATCACCTTTGTTTTTTAATTCGATCATTTTCTCAGCGAAGGTGCGTTTCGAATATTTCATTTTCTGAACTTTCGCGTGATCACAATCGTGACAATCTGCAATTCCAATGTTGAATGGGTTTCCAAGCAAGGTGTCCATTCCAGCCTTTGGATGATTTTTGTAAATGCTAATTGCCTCGTCAAATTTGTATTGATAAATCATTCCGACAGCTTGGATGTCATACAATTCTTCAATTTTCAATGGATAACGTTCAATAATAAATTGACGAAAGGTTGAATGATCAGGTTTTAACATAAAATCGATCATGCCTTGCACTTCATCATTGGAATTGTAATAAGTGTAAATGTCGGGATTCACCAACTCTGCCATAATGAAATCCTCTCTTTGTTCATACAAGGGCTTCATTTTTCTCAGGACATAATTCAATGCATTTGCATGACGCTCCACACCATATTCACCAACTTGCAATTGCGTAATTAATTTGAGAATTTCTGCTTCATCAGCGGCTTGAATTTGCTTCACCTTGCCAAATCGAACCAACAATTTGTGAATGGCTGCTTGGGCTTGAATCATGAAATTGTTCTTTCCTAAAGCTTCTGCAGCAGATGTAAATTCCAAGCAATTTTCTAGATCTCCTGATAGCCAATAAATAAAGGCATCCGACATTAACCAAATGCTTTGATCATCTTTTCTTTTCGGAGCGATAGTTTCGATAGTTTCTCTCAATTGAACAATTCGATCAGCCTTAATCGAATTCCAAGAAAACAATGGATCGGGTGTGAATTCAGTCGGAATATTTTCTTGGGTGACAAATGCGAAATCATTGCCTACATAATTGAGTGACTCAGACAAATTAAATTCTGCAATACTTACTGCTCTAACCAATAACAATGGAAGCAAATCGGAATTAGGATTAATCTTAGAGATTTCTTGCATTCCACGAATTGGATCTGCATACACACCAAACAAATGCCACAACAATTCTTGGTCGCGTGGAGTTTCCGCCAACGCTAAGGTTTGCGCCCATTCTGCATCATTCTGGGGATGAAAACTCTGGAAAGCTTCCATTTTATAAGTTTCACCCAAATCATACAATCGCGCATACCACAAATTGGCTTTCGGATAATTCTTTAAGCGCACATGACACGCCGCTTCGTAGCCATGGGTGCGGAAATACATAAATCCTTGTTCAGGTTTGAATGGGTAATTCTTCTCTACAAATGCAATTCCTTCAGCATAATTCCCCAATGCGTAATTTAAACGTGCCACTTGAAAGCCGTAGCGTAATTTTAAAAAATCTGATTTACAAGAAATATAATCCTTTAAGCCTTGAATTCTTAATTTCTCTAAGGCGATTGTATCTATAGGTTCGTCCTGCCAACTCCATGGATTTGTGTAGACAGCTTTCTCGATTTGTTTAGCAAATTTCAAGTATTTAAATCCGTCTAACCATTGCGTTTTTCCAACTGCACTTTTGTAAATTCCAATTGGGTTGGAAATCTTTTTCTGCGCAACCAATCCCATTGAATCCATTGCTGAAACAGACAACTGATAGACAATCTCATTGATTTGAATTCTTTCTACACCAGTAAAATAAGTTGACCACTCATCCAAATTGATATCATCCTGAGATTTACCTTCAACGATAGTTCTGCCTGGGATATTTTGTCCATATTCTCCGTAATAATCGTAAATACTTAAAAAGAAAGGATCGAACCGATTGGTCTGAATCATTTCAGGAATAAACAATGAAGTCGCACGTAAGTCTTCATAATCTCCGCCTCCACAACCAATTACCTCAGGAGATCTTTGAGGAAGGAAAATTAAACTAACGAAAAGAATGAAGGATATCTTTGAAATCAGCGGGTGCATAATTTTGAATTTCGGAGGAGCTAATGTGGTAAAAAATTACTTGAAAATCGCTAGAATTTACATGAGGCGCAATTTGATCGGCTGCAATTTTACACAATGCAGGTGAAACCGATTCTATCTTCACAATATCGCCTCTTTGGAAGTAGATTCCATCGAGCAGTAAATTGTTTTGGCAAATTAACTGATCCTCTTTTTGGATAAAACTTCCAGAATTGAGCAGACCAGGAATTTGTTGATCGGAAAGCAATTTTTCTACTTTTCCATACTTGTAAAAAATTGCCCAAGAAAAGGCAGGCAAAGCATAATCTAATTTCACTGGATATTCGCGTAATCGATCTAAATAGAGATTTGCTACACTGGCATCGAAAATAGAATTACTCTTTGAATATTTTTTAAAATCCCCCATATTGTAAAACATCAAAACACCTCGATCGCAAGGTGGAACTCCTGTTTTTTCTGGGTATTTGATCTGATGTAGACGAATGGTAACCGACAATGGAATTTCATTTCCTAATTCTTTTTTCAAGACTTCCAAAAATGAGAAATAGGTTAGTTTTGAACCTCCTGTCCAATCGCAATCTATCTGAAAGCCCTTCCAAACGAGCTTTTGAGCATCAGTAATTTGTCGAGAAAGTTGTACGATATTCTTGGCCAAATCAGAAATATTCACACTACCTGCATCTTCGAAGGTGCGCTGAGTGATGAATACAGTAGGAATGACAGCTATCCCCGGAGGGAAATTACTTTGAAATTTAAGTTTAGCTTTAGGAATTGGCGATTGAGTTCCCGGAGCTTTGTCGACATCAAAAACATGCAGATAAAGTTGATTAACTTGACACTCCTGCAGTAATTTCAAATCATGGTTCGAAGGTGAAAATTCGGATTTCCAATGGTAGAATGAAATTGAAAAATCACGTTGATTTTGATTAATCGCAAAAATGGCGACAATTAACGCAATCAATAGCGTGAAGAATGAAATATATTTCAATTTTTTATTGCGCATCGAAGTCCAAATGTAAAGCGAATTCACTCAATAAATAGTCTGCAAAATCATTTCAAAATTCTTAAATGCTTAAGCACAATTTAATGGTGAATATTTCAAAAGTCCTCAACCAAGATCAACTTTCCGCGTTATCTTTGCAGCCTAGAAATAATTGTATGCCATTTACACCGACTTTAGTTTACGCAGAAGCCACGCCGAATCCGGAAGTGATGAAATTTGTTGCCAATAGAATGATCATTGAACCGATGAAACAGGTTGAATATCTGAATGCTGAGGAAACATCCGGCGCACCATTGGCGCAAGAATTATTCAAAGGTGGATATGTGAAATCGTTGTTTTTTAGTAACAATTTCGTTTCAATCACCAGATCACAAACCGTTGATTGGTCGCAGATTGTGTCGGCTGTGCGTGAATTTCTACAAGACTATTTCACCAAAGGGCTTCCAGTGATTGAAGTTTATCCTGAAAAGGTGGATGCTGTTGAGGCTGAAGCAAAGGCCATTCAGCCCGATTCACCTGAAGAAGCCATCACCCAGATTTTAGAGGAATATATCCGTCCGGCGGTTGAACAAGATGGAGGTGCAATTACTTTCAGATCATTTGAAAATGGCATTGTTACTGTTGCTCTGCAAGGCAGTTGTTCGGGTTGCCCATCGTCGAAAGTTACCCTGAAATCAGGTATCGAAAACTTGCTCAAGCGAATGGTTCCTGGAGTGGAAGAAGTTGTTGCCGAGGAACTTTAACTAGAAAGAATTTCCTACTCTCGATTAACCCTTCAAGAAAGTTGATACCTTTAACGTATTGAATACTCTCAATATGAAAAAGGAATACTTTACCACGCCTCTATTCTCAATTCTGGCGTTTAGCCTTTTTGCACAACCCATCCAAGTAGATCCTTCATCCAATTGGCAACAATGGATTTCAGGAATTCTGGGAGGAAATTGCGTTCAAATTAGCAATGTGCAGTTCACCAATCAAGGTGGAGGTGCCGCTAGATTTACAAACGGTGGTGATATTGGGTTATCGCAAGGCATCGTGCTTTCAACTGGCGTGGTAGGTCCGCAAATCAACTCTACCGCAGATTTTTTCATGGATGGATCGAATGGAGATTTTTCAGACACGCTCTTAGAACAATATGCAATTCAAGAAATCGGTTACACTGGAAATCCCATTTCATACAATGCCACTAGAATTGAGTTCGACTTTGTAGCACCATCCAATCAGCAAGTCAATATTCGTTTCGTTTTTGCCTCCGAAGAGTATCCGAATTTTGCACCACCGAACACTTCATATTTCAACGATATTTTTGGATTCTTCGTTGCCGAGCAAGGAAGTTCAAATTTTGAAAACATAGCTAAAGTGCCAGGCACATCACTTCCGGTAACCATCGGAAACATTAACGCTGTTACCAATAGTCAATTTTACAACGAATCAACTGGAGGAATGCAGTTTGCCTTTAACGGCTTCACCACGCCCATTTCTGCAACTTTTGATGCCATCGGTGGTGTGGCTTACCATATGGTGGTTGCGATCAGCGACATTGGTGATTCATTTTTCGATTCGGCTGTTTTCCTTGAACTAAATAACAACGGAAGTCAGAGCATTCACGGTACAGCCTATGTGAACACCGAACCCTTGGAGAATTCAGAAGTAAAACTTTACGGTTACAACACCGATCCTGGAGCGTTTGATTCGTTGGCTGTGGCAATTACAGACACGAGCGGCGATTACGTATTCTCCAATGTTGAGGAAGGACTTTATCTTATCCAAGTTGTACCAGATTCGGTGACTTACCCGTTGGCCATCCCGATTTATTTTCCGGGTGTGGTACTTTGGGAAGACGCTGTAGCAGTTGGGATTTCGTGTGATTCTATAGATTTGGATGGCCCGGGGATGATCTTCAACACTGGTCCTGGTCAAATCACAGGAATCATCGGACAAGATCCTTTCGGTGGTCGTTTGCGATCGGATGATTTGATTCCTTACGAAGGCGTGAATGTCTTCTTACAAGATTCTGCTTCAGGCGAATGGAGAGGATATGATAAAACGGATGTGAACGGTGCTTTCACCTTCGAAAACCTCGGATTCGGAACCTATTATGTGATCCCGGATGTCGCAGGTGTACCGGTGGATGAATACCAAAAAGTAGTCTTAAGCGACATTTCCTTCATTCGTGAAAATTTAGGATTCATCCTTCGTGACAGTATTTTTGAAACATTTGAAATACCGATTTATGCTCCTCTTTTAAACTTCGATTCAACGGGAATTTACACTGTAGCCCTTCCTAAATTTTCTCCTTACGGAGGGATTGATATGCTGAAATTTAAGGGCGATACCTTGATCGACGGAGTATCGTATCGTGCACTTTGGGCCGATATTAAAAACAGCGAAAACAACACATACAATGAAGATTCTGCCTTGTATTTTGCAGGATTCAGACAAGAAGGCAATAAGCTTTATGTGCGTTTGAGAACCTTAACTTATGTGTGGGATTCGGCCTATTCGAACCGTGAGTTCCTTTATTTTGATGCCGATTGGACGGTTGGAGATACAATTTTCAGTTCCGACAATGTGCTTATGGATCAATATTGGGGTTCTGATGATCCATTTGTAATCGTTACACAAATAGACACAGTTACAGTAAATGAGACTGTATTAAGGAGATGGGAATTCTCAAATGAATTTACAGATTATTTTGTACCGGGTTTCGGTTACGCCTCTGGATTTACCAGCATAGGTTATCTTGAAGGGATCATTTGCGCTTATCCACCAATGTTTCTTTGTTACACCGATAGTAACAATGTAACTACGACAGGGTATGATCTTTTTTACGACCCAGAAAATCCTTTTTATTGGGGCCAAGATTTTGGGTGCTTCGTCGTTGGAGGCTTGAACGAGGTTTCTAACCAATCTACAATCAAGGCATTTCCAAACCCTGGAAACGATTTCCTTCGATTTGAAACAGAATTGAATCTCTCTGGCAATATATATATGTATGACATTAGCGGCAGGATGGTGTCTAGTTGGCCGGTGAGCAACAGCAACAACATCGTGAACACTGCTCAGCTAGACTCAGGTGTTTACATCATTTCATTTATAGACCAAGCAGGAAACCACTCAACAGGCAAATGGATTAAGGAATAATATTGGATTCAGGATATTTTACACATGCTGTTTCTTCAATAAAAAATTCCACTATCTTTGCCGTCCTTTATAAAAATACCGTGGCGACGGACTATTTCCAACAGTTTGCAATACAGTTCTCCGGCCTAGCCGATGGAGATCATAATTTTGCTTTTGAAATCGGAGACCAATTCTTCTCCGGCTTGGAATATTCTGTAGTTGAAGGAGGCGATGTGAAGGTCGATGTTCTGTTGCACAAACAGCCGAACATGATGACCCTTAACTTCGACTTCGAAGGGCAAGTGAAGGTGATGTGCGACCGATGCGCGGGTTCGGTTCCATATCCAGTTGAAGGGTCACAACGACTCATCATTCAACTTGGAGATGGAGAAGCCGATGACGACGAACTGATCATTCTTCCACGTGGGGAGTTTGAGTTCAACATCGCACAACACCTCTACGAATACATTGCACTTTCGCTACCGCTACGCGTAGTACCTTGTGAAGAAACAGATGACACTTCGATGTGCGACCAAACGGTGCTGAGCCGATTAAACGAGATCATAGTGCCCGAAGAATCTTCGCCAGTTGACCCAAGATGGGATAAGCTGAAAGGCCTTACAAACACTGACAATTGATAACAACAGCATAAACAATTCATCATGGCACATCCGAAACGAAAAATTTCGAAAACCCGCCGCGACAAGCGCAGAACGCATTACAAAGCTGAAGCTCCTACTTTAGCTAAATGTCAAACTACCGGCACCATCCACCTTTTCCACAGAGCGTACTTTGTGGATGGAGACCTCTACTACAAAGGAAAAGTAGTTGTTCCTGCCAAAGTAACTGCCTGATCCTAACGGATTTAGCTGTTATCTCTTAGGGAGCAAATGCAGATCGGACTAGACATTATGGGTGGCGATTTCGCCCCCGATGCTACCATCCAGGGTGCGATTCTGGCCTCAAAGGTTCTACCTGAGAGCAGCCGGATTGTGCTCATTGGTGATAAGCCTCGTATTGTCCAAACGCTTCTAAAGAACAATGCTTCTCCAGAAGATTTCAAGATCGTTCATGCTGATTCGGTCATCGAAATGGGTGAGCATCCAGCAAGGGCTTTCACTTCTAAACCAGATTCAAGCATTTCCGTAGGTTTCAAACTTCTCAAGGAGGGAAAAATCGATGCTTTTGCGAGCGCTGGAAATACCGGTGCGATGCTAGTTGGTGCAGTGTTAAGTCTGAAAACTATCGAAGGAATTCAGAGGCCTTGCATTATGTCGTTAATGCCCAAAGAAAGTGGCGGCTTCGGCCTTCTACTCGATGTGGGCTCTAATGCAGATTGCAAACCTGAAACGTTGCATCAGTTTGCCATTCTGGGATCCATGTACGCTTCCAGTGTTTTGGGCATTGAAAATCCAAAAGTTGGTTTGATCAATATTGGAGAAGAGCCCGAAAAAGGTAACCAATTGGCTCAGGCAACTTTCCAGTTGATGGAAGGCACACATGATTTTAACTTTATCGGTAACATAGAAGGACGTGATCTTTTCAACGACAAAGCCGATGTTATGGTGTGCGATGGATTCACAGGTAATGTGATCCTTAAAATGGCTGAAGCTTTTCATGGAATCTTCAAAAAACGTAATTTCAGCGATCCGTATATAGATCGTTTCAATTACGAAAACTACGGTGGAACCCCCGTGCTTGGCGTAAACTCAACAGTAATCGTTGGCCACGGAATTTCTAACGATGTTACCATTAAAAATATGATAGTCCTTGCACACAACGTAGCGAATGCAGGACTTACAGAAAAAATTAAAGCTATTCTCCAACATGAGTAAAATCCGCGCAGCCATTACCGGTGTTCAGGGATATGTACCGGAAGATGTACTATCCAATAAGGATCTCGAAAAATTAGTCGATACAACAGACGAATGGATTCTCACAAGAACAGGTATCAGCGAGCGTAGAATTCTCAAGGGTGAAAATCAAGGAGTTACAGACATGGCCGTTCATGCCATCAAAGGACTTCTTGAAAAAACTGGTAACAAACCAGAAGACATCGAGCTTGTAATTTTTTGCACCGTAACACCAGATTTAGTCTTTCCAGCATCGGCCAACATTGTTTGCGATAAAGCTGGGCTTACCAAAGCATGGGGCTTCGATTTAGGTGCTGCTTGCAGTGGCTTTCTTTTCGGCCTCACTACTGCATCTAAGTTTATTGAAACTGGCGCTCATAAAAAAGTGATCGTAGTTGGTGCTGATAAAATGTCGTCTATCATTGATTATTCAGACAGAACCACTTGCGTAATTTTTGGTGATGGATGTGGAGCTATTCTCCTCGAGCCTACCGAAGAAGAAGTTGGTGTGATGGATGCTACACTGCATTCTGATGGGTCAGGCCGTACCTTTTTGCATCAGAAAGCAGGCGGGTCGGTAAAACCTGCTAGTTATGCCACTGTAGATGCTAAAGAACACTACGTTTACCAAGAAGGAAAACAAGTGTACAGATTTGCAGTAACCAATATGGCCGAAGCTGCTGCCAGCATTATGGACCGTAACAATCTCACCGCCGACGATATTTCGTGGTTGGTTCCTCATCAAGCCAACTTGCGCATCATCGATGCAACAGCAGAACGTATGGGTGTTGGTCGCGAAAAAGTGATGATCAACATTCAAAAATTTGGAAATACAACGAATGGAACGCTGCCACTTTGTTTGTGGGAGTGGGAAAAACAATTGAAAAAAGGCGATAACCTCATCCTTGCTGCCTTTGGTGGCGGGTTTACTTGGGGCGCCGTTTGGTTAAAATGGGCATATAATTCATAATTATACGCCTCGAAGCATATTTTCATAAATTTACCCCCCAATCAAAATACACTGAATTTTATGGACATCCGGGAAATCCAGGATCTGATAAAGTTTGTAGCAAAATCAGGAGTAAGTGAAGTATCACTTGAAACCGATGATTTCAAACTGACAGTAAAGACAGAACAGGCTGCTAAGGCCGGAAAAGAAACAATCGTATACCAGGTTCCCAATGAGGCTCCTGCACCGATACTTCAGGCAGCACCTGCTCCTGTAGCCGTTGCACCTGCTCCTGCTGCGCCCGTTGCAGAACCTGTTTCGAACACTGTAACCATCAAATCTCCAATGATCGGTACATTCTACCGCTCACCAGGACCTGATAAGGCTTTGTTCGTTAACGTAGGCGATGAAGTGGCTCCAGGCAAAGTAATTTGCATCATCGAAGCCATGAAACTTTTCAACGAAATCGAATGCGACGTGAAAGGCCGTATTGTAAAAGTATTGGTCGACGATGCGTCTCCAGTAGAATACGATCAGCCACTTTTCCTTGTTGAACCTGCCTGATCGGCTCTGCCATCAGGTTAAATCCAATTGTCGTGTTTAAAAAAATTCTTATCGCTAACCGCGGTGAAATCGCACTTCGGATTATCCGAACAGCACACGAGATGGGCATCAAAACGGTGGCTGTGTACTCCACTGCCGACAAAGAAAGTCTCCATGTGAGATTTGCTGATGAAGCCGTTTGCATTGGTCCACCTCCGAGCCGCGATTCTTACCTCAACATTCCGAACATCATCTCGGCAGCTGAAATCACCAACGCGGATGCTATACATCCCGGCTATGGTTTCCTTTCCGAAAATGCCAAGTTTTCTAAGATTTGCTCAGACCATGGCATAAAGTTCATCGGTGCAACACCTGAACAAATCGACAAAATGGGTGATAAATCCATGGCGAAAGATACCATGAAAAAGGCTGGTGTTCCTACCATTCCTGGTTCTGATGGCTTGGTAGAAAGCGTGGCTGATGCCATAAAAATCGCCAAGAAAATCAAATATCCTGTAATCCTAAAAGCTACTGCCGGTGGTGGTGGACGTGGTATGCGTATCATTTGGAAAGAAGAGGATGTTGAAGCAGCTTGGGATTCTGCTCGTCAAGAAGCTGCTGCAGCATTCGGGAACGACGGGATGTACATGGAAAAATACATCGAAGAACCACGTCACATCGAAATCCAAATCATTGGAGATCAATTTGGTCGTGTGAGTCACCTTTCTGAACGCGATTGTTCCATTCAACGTCGCCACCAAAAGTTGATCGAGGAAACTCCTTCTCCATTCATGACTCAAGAACTTCGTGATGAAATGGGTGATGCTGCCGTGAAAGCTGCAAAAGCTGTGAATTACGAAGGTTGTGGAACGATCGAATTTCTGGTAGATAAGCACCGTAACTTCTACTTCATGGAGATGAACACCCGAATTCAGGTGGAACATCCTATCACTGAAGAGGTTATCGATTATGACTTAATTCGTGAACAGATCAAAGTGGCGGCCGGAGTTCCAATCTCTGGGAAGAACTACTACCCTTCGATGCACGCTATCGAATGTCGGATCAATGCGGAAGATATCAAGAACAACTTCCGTCCATCGCCAGGAACGATTACTACTTTTCACGCGCCGGGCGGACATGGAGTTCGTCTAGACACGCACGCATACGCAGGATATACCATTCCTCCGAATTACGACTCGATGATCGCTAAATTGATAACCGTTGCACAAACACGTGAGGAAGCTATTGCGAAAATGAAGCGCGCGTTGCACGAATTTGTGATTGATGGTATCAAAACCACTATTCCTTTCCACAAGAAATTGATGGATGATCCAGATTTCGTTGCCGGAAACTACACAACAAAATTCCTCGAAGGATTCGATTTTTCGACCATCGAATAATTATTGAAAACTATGAAGACACTTGCACAATTCAGCAAAATCCTGACATGTGCAGGTGTTTTGTTTTTCGGATGCTCCATTAATGTTATTGCACAATCTGCCAAACCTGTAAAATCGCTTTTCGGGTGTCAGATTGGAGGAACGATGCCCACAACATCTTTCCACAAGCAGCTGAATTTACCTAGCACAACCGATCCCTCACAGAGCATTTCGGACAATTTGGTTGATCCAAACGACACCTTGGGAAGTCCAGTTTTGGGAACCGGTGCAGGATTTTCTGTTGGCTTCAATTATTTGAGAAACCTCAACAAAGGCTTCACTTGGAGTTTCGGATTGAATTACATGCAACAAAGTCTTCGACACTTCAACGATGCTATCGAAGCTGGGAAAATCAACATCCAAACACCAACAATTCAGGCGAATTTGATTTGGAATCCCCTTCGGGAAACCGGCCAGCACCTGCTCATCTTTGGTGGAATTTCTGCAGGGGTGAACTTAATGCAGGAAAACGAACTGTATTCTCGAAGCGACACCATTCTCAACATCCCATTTATTGGAGCTTTGGTGAATAAGGCCCAGTTAAATCTTGAAGTTGCTGAAACAATTTACCTCGATGCGCGCGCTGGAATTTCGTGGGTAAATGAAATTAAACCTGGGCTCTCTGCCCTATTTACAGCAGAATACAGCTTACCGCTTTTGGATCAATATCGATTTGCAGGAGAAGTCACAGAAGTGAATCTCATCATCCCTGTCGCATCAACACTTAACACAGCATCTTTCAAAATTCAACGTTTAAATGTAAGCGCTGGAATAGCGATTCAACTAGGCAAGAAGAAGTTGTAGTTATCAATTCCTAAAATTGCCTATTCAGAATATTGGGTGATCGTTTTTCTGTCGAAGCGATAGAGCCCCATGTTTCTTGTGCTGAACCAAATGTTACGGTCGTTGTCTTCCATGATGAAGAAAACTTCCTTATTGAAAATCTTTGTGAATGGTTTCTCTGCGGGATTACTTGAGTACCACAACCCTCCAAGTGTGTCGCCTTGTTCTTTTCCGTAATCGGATGAAACCCAAAAATTTCCTGCTTTGTCTTCTAAAATATAACTAATTGAAGATTTTACTAAGTCTTTTGGATGGTAGTAATCAACAAAGGATTTTCCATCAAAAGTCCAAATACCATAATTTCTGGTTGCAACTATTAAGTTTCCAGCTTTATTAAGAAACCCATAACGATTCCATCCATAATCTCTTGGCTTGAAGCGTTCTATCTTTTTCCCGTCATACCGACAAATCCCTTCACTGCCAGGAAGTATACCGGATAGAAACCACATCATTCCATTCTCATCTTCGATAATGTCTGCTACGACTTTGAGGTGCAAACTATCTTTATTAATGACGCCGTCGTTCGCTAAAAAGCGGGTAAAGGACAATCCGTTATAACAGTAAACTCCATCACCAGTGCCGAACCATAGTTTACCACTTTTATCTTGCAGCATACTCCAAACTGAATTCTTCGTAGACCAATCATTGTAGTAGCTGTTGTCGGTGATTACTGGTCTGATCAAATAATTGATTTCAAAACGAATGATCTTATCTCCTTGGGTGCGACAAATACCTTCGCTTGTTCCAAACCAAATGTTCCCTGCATTGTCCTCCAAAATCGACCAAATACAATTACTGCTTAAACCATCCTTCATGGTAAATTGAGTAAACAATTCACCATCGTATTTATACACACCTTCTCCCGTAGTTCCAAACCAAATGTTGCCCTGTTTGTCTTGTAAGCCACATTCAACATTTTGATATTCGCTTAAACTCTGTGTTCTTGTAAGTTTCGTTTTTCCTGAAAGTGAAGCTTTAAGCTCGCTTGGTTTGTCGGTTGGAGATTCTGTTTTTGTTTGTCCCTTACAAGAGGTGAAGAAAATCAATACCAGCAGAAGAGAATAGATGGATTTGTGTAAGTATTGATTTGTCAATTTGCTTGAATTTAGGTTTGTAGGCAAGGGTTGCAGAAATGTATATTGTTGCAACTAAGGAAGATTATCATCAATCGAGTTTTTACTTCACTACAAATCGATTCCTGCTCACTGATCCGTTATTTTCTCGCACTTCCATGATGTACACTCCAGCACTGAATCCAGAAACGGAGATTTGATCACAGGTTTGCTGAAGCCATCCACTGTTCAAGAGTTGACCAGTTAAATTTCTGATCCCAAAACTGGCAGCTTCATTTGTTTCGCGACAAACAGAAACTGCAGATTCTACAGGGTTCGGATATAATTTCACAGCTGGATTTGATGCCTCCGCAGAAATTGAAGTGCTCAAATCATCCCACAACCAAGTGTAAGCCTCAGGAAATTCTCGGTTCCAAAACCATTCACTGTGTGCTCCATCTGCTTGCGGTACTACCCGCAAATTCGAATCGGAAACACCTGCATACGACAACAAATTCCGCATTTGATTGATATCTGTAATCATGCTAGAACTTTCTGTTGTTCCAGCCACGAAATACACACGTAAACTAGAAGGTAAAATCAAACCGTTCATCCAAGTGTGCATTGCCGATTCTGCGAACCAAAAGGCCGGTGAAAAAATCCCAGCTTTTCCATATGTATCGGGATATCGCATCGCTGCATACATCGAAATCAATCCACCCATGGATGAACCTGCAACGCCTGTATTCTCTGGCTCTGTGAGCGTTCTGTAGTTTGCGTCTACGTAAGGCTTCAAGGTATTGCGCATGAAATCTACATAAGCATCACCATCGCCTCCACCATAACTTGGATTTTCCCAAGGTGAATATTCATTCAAACGTTCTGCACCACCATTGTCGATGCCGATTACGATGGCTCCTTTATCCCCTGCAAGGAACAAATCACGCATCGATTCATCTACTTCCCATTCGCCAGCAAAAGCTAAGCTGTTGTTGAAGAGATTCTGTCCGTCTTGCATGTACAACACGCGGTAACGTTTCTCGGTTGCGGTGGTATAATCTTCAGGCAAACAAACCCAAATTCTGCGCGAACGGTTTAACTCAGGCATACTGAATGAAGCTGATAGCAACGACACTGAAGGTAAAGCTGTTCCATTGCCAGTTGAACCACCAAGATCTTCCCAAGATTGGATTCCAATCAACACAGTATCATTTGGAGAAACATTGAATTGCCTATCGGGAAGAAAGCTTCCTGTGGCATTGCCTTCCACTGTTTCCCAAGACCCGCGTGTGAATTTGCAAGTGATGCTTCCGGAGATATTGAGCGTGATAGCAGGATCTCCATCAATTAAATCAACCAACTGATGCGCAGTTGAAGCAGGATTCCAATTGTTGAAACTTCCAGCCACAAAGATGGGCGCATTGGCAGGGCTGTTCGCTGGAAGACTGATCACCCGAAAGGTTACTTGCGCGAAAGAGGAACAAATTGAAAAGAATAAGGATAGGAATAGGCTAATTTTCATGTCTTTATAAATGTACTGTAAAATTGTCGGCATCCAGTCCTGCGGGAAATTGCAGCCTGAAATCCTCGAGGTCTTTTTTGGTCATGGTAATTGTTTCAACACGGTCGCCGAATCTTTCGGTTTTCGATATTTTTTCACCCATATAATTTAAAACAACCGAATCGCCCGAATAGATGATACCGTTGCCATCATTACCAATTCGATTCACTCCAATCACATATGCCTGATTTTCAATTGCCCGCGCTACCAAAAGTGACTTCCAAGCATGAGATCTTTTCTCTGGCCAATTGGCAACGTAGAGTAAACAGTCGTAATCATGTTGGTTGTTGATCAGACGGTTTCTCGACCACACTGGAAAACGAAGGTCGTAACAAATCAGCGGACAAATCTTCCAGCCTTTGTAATAGAAAACCAGCCTTGATGTGCCTTCCGTGTAATTGTTATGCTCGTTTGCCATGCGAAAAAGATGGCGCTTGTCGTAGAACTCGGCTTCCCCGGAAGGGTGCATCCAAACCAAACGGTTGTAAAACTTGGCTTTGTCTTTCACTATAATCGAGCCCACCACCACGGCATTGTATTTTGAGGCCATCCGGTGCATCCATTGCGTGGATTTCCCACCAGACTCTTCTGCCAATTTTTCATTCTCCATGCTGAAACCAGTAGTGAACATTTCTGGAAGCACAATGATATCTGTTGCGCCAGAAATGCTCTCCATTTTTGCTTCGAACCAATCGAGGTTTTGCTGCACATCTTGCCAAGCGATGCGCGATTGAACGATGGTAACATGCAAAGTTTGGTTCATAGTTTCAAGAGTTTTTCAGCAGCCTTTTCAAGCTCATCGTTGTTTTTAGCGAAGCAGAATCTAAGAAACTTCGACTCGGTTTTCTTGTGATAAAATACCGATACAGGAATCGATGCAACGCCATGTTCAACGGTGAGCCGACGGGCAAAATCGGTGTCCTTCTCAACCGAAATAGCGCTGTAATCCATCAACTGAAAGTATGTTCCTGGCGAAGGTTGAAACTTGAACCTAGATGAGCTAAAAAGTCGATTAAAAAAATCGCGCTTCTCTTGATAGAAAGCCGATAGTTGCAAATAAGCGTCTTTGTTTTGAAGGTAATCGGCAAGCGCATATTGCACGGGCGTATTCACCGAAAAAACGAGGAATTGGTGCACCTTTCTAAATTCGGCCATGAGGTTTGCAGGAGCCAAACAGTAGCCAACCTTCCAGCCTGTGGTGTGATAGGTTTTCCCAAATGAGGAAATGATCACCGAACGTTCGGCCAGTTTCGGAAATCGGGCAACACTTTGATGTTCAAGTTTATCGAAGATGATGTGTTCATACACTTCATCGCTCAGGATAATAATGTCGGTTTTGTTGGTGAGCTTTTCAAGTTTCATCATATCTGCAGCCGAAAGTACCGATCCTGTAGGATTGTGTGGCGTATTGATGATGATCATTCGGGTTCGCTGATTGATCAACTTTTGAAATTCCGTCCAATTGATGCTCAAAGAATCTGGATTCAACTGAAAGAACACCGATTTCCCTCCAGCCAATTCAACAGCAGGCGCATAAGAATCGTAGGCCGGCTCGATGATTATCACCTCGTCGCCATCGCGCACAAAAGCCGAAATGGCAGTGTATAATGCCTGTGTGGCGCCAGCAGTTACAGTTATTTCCGTATCAGGATCGTAGTGTATCGAGTACATTTCTTCCGTTTTTCGGGAAATAGCTTCTCTCAAAACTTGCACGCCTGGCATCGGTGCGTATTGGTTTTTCGCTCCGCGGAGGTGTTTTTCGACCAATGAAATCAACTCGGGAGAACAATCGAAACCCGGAAATCCTTGCGATAAATTAATGGCCCCGTTTTCTTGTGCGAGCTTCGTCATTACTGAGAAGATCGAGGTTTGAACGGTTGGTAATTTTGATGTTACGATGTTTGGATAAACCGGCATAAGACTAAGAAATCGTGACCAATAGAATCATCACAAGATGAAATGCATGTTAAATGCCCGTAAATTTAATGAGCAGACGGGATTTTTAATCATAAAGGCCTAAATTTACGCGATAAATCCAAAACTGATGATTATCAACAACAACACTGTGGTTTCGGTAAATTACAAGCTTACCGTGAGCGACAACAATTTCGAGTCGGAAGAGCTTATCGAAGAAACCTTTTCTGGCGAACCATTTACCTTCCTCAGCGGATCGGGCGGCTTGCTAGAAGAATTTGAAAGCAACCTTAACGGATTGGCAGCGGGCGCAAAATTCGACTTCAAGATCAAATCTGAAAATGGTTATGGTCAATCAAGCCAAGAAAATGTGGTTCGTATTCCTTTAAATGCATTTGTTCCAGAAGGAGAAGAGCTTGACACCGAAATGGTATCAGCAGGAAACTATCTTCCAATGGTTGATGACCAAGGAAATCACATGCAAGGACTAGTGGTTGAAGTAAGCGAAGAGTTCGTGGTGATGGATTTCAATCATCCGCTTGCCGGAAAAGATTTGCATTTCCAAGGTGAAGTAGTAGATGTTCGTGAAGCATCGGCCGATGAGGTTGCGCATGGTCACGTGCATGGAGAAGGCGGGCATCAGCACTAAGCCATACTTCATAGAAATGAAAAAGGCGTTCCGAAACCGGAACGCCTTTTTTTATGACTGAAATTTCAGATTACGCTTTTGCAACAATGTTGAATTTGATAGAAAAGGCATCATTGATCATTTTGTCTCCAAGGTCTTGGAAGAACTTTCCTGAACCATACTTGATATCCCACTCAGTGCGGTCGATATCGAATGCTGCGTTAGCTTTCAATTCTTTCTCATCCATAGTGATGGTTGCAGGGAAAGTGATTGCTTTTGCGATTCCTTTAATCGTAAGATTTCCTTTTACATTGTAGTTTGCAGCGCCAGCAGCAGCACCAGCGATTGGTTCAACCGAAACAATTTCGAAAGATGATTCTGGACTTTTTGCAGTAGCAAAGAAATCATCAGAATTCAAGTGTCCAGTCAATTTACCATTTGTTTCAGCATCAGTAATGTCTAATACTTTGATAGTGGTCATATCCATTGCGAATTTACCAGCAGTAAGCTTACCTGCTTCAGCGTTCAATTCACCAGATTTGATGGCTACAGTACCGTTGTGTTGACCAGTTACTTTTTTTGCAGTCCATTCTACAGACGAAGCCGCAGCATCAAGTTTGTAGGCCACTGCACCAGCACCAGCTTCAGCAGCAGTTTGTCCGTCTTCGGTTTTTACAGAGCTACCACCGCAAGAAGCGAAGAAAGTAGCAACAACAACACTAAGGGCGAAAATTGATTTTTTCATGTTATTTATTGAGGGTTTAGAGTTTTTCGTTTTCGTAAATACTTCTGCCTTTATCGAGCAGATGGTTAAGCATGATAGCTTCTTCTTCGGTGAGCGCACCTTCACCGAAATAAAATTCTTGTTCAACTTTGTCGATCATCGTAAGTAGATTCAGCCCCGATTGGGTAATCGAAACATCCACCGCTCGGCGGTCCAATTCAGAAACTTTGCGTTCAACAAGTTTCTTAGCCCGCAGTTTTTCAACAATGCGAGAAGCGTTTGATGATTTGTCTAACATGCGATCAATAAGATCATTCACGGTAGTTGATTTTGGATACTGACCGCGTAAAATTCTAAGGATATTAAACTGTGGAAGGGTTAAGCCATACTTTTTCATCATGCGCATGTTCCTGTTCACCATAAAACTATAGGTGAAGGCCAGATTGATGCCTGCTTTCTGAAACTGACTTTTAAACTTGCGCTGCTTGATGTCTTCTTCGAGTCCCATTGTTGAGCAAAAATATGTTAAAACATTATATGTACGTACATCCTTTTTGTTTGTCGGATATAAATAACTGAATTTCAATCCAATAAAAAAGCCGGAGAGATTTCCCCGGCTTAAATAACAGACAATGGTTGCTTATTGTTTTATAAATCGTGCACTCACCAAACGATTGTTCATATTGGCTTGCAGAATGTACAGTCCGGCATCTAGATCAGATACATTGATTTGGTTTACGTTAGAAACTTCTTGTTTTACAATACGACCTTGGACATCAAAAATTCTCACCTCGTTGATTCTGGCCGAGCTAGGCAAATTCAAAAATGCATCGGTAGGGTTTGGAAAAAGCACTAAACTTTCGTTGGATGTGGATTCGATACCAGTAACATCGAGATAAGGACCAAAAACACTGCGGTTGTTAAATTGATATTCATTGGTATTGATATCGTAGAACTGCTGAACTCGCTCTAAAATGTTTCCGTTAGGATCGTAGGTGTAGGTGAAAAGATTAGCATAATCGATAAAGACTTCAGTTTGGTCAAATGATTCGGATTTTTCCTCTAAAAGATTTTCTTGATCATCATAAACCATTGTGAAGCGATAGCCTAAAATCCAATCGTCGCCATCGAAATCTTCCCCTAAGTCTTGATAACCACCATTGTCAAGGTCGCTACGTACTTGGCGATAAACATCTACAAAGTTTCCATCAAGATATTCTTGCTCAATGTAGGAGACTGGTTCAAGATTTATAAGATTCCCAAAATCAATCCATCTCGAAACCAAAAGGCGACTTACAGGCAAAAATTCGCCACCCATAATCATGAAAATCGTGGCGGTATCTGCTTCTGTAGAACCGCTTTGGTAACCCAAAGTAGCATAAAGAATATCCTCCAATGTACCGTCGGCTGAAGGTTCTTGGATGTTCAATTGCACAAGAAGATCCCCTTCATAAATTGCAGTTGTACCTGTATAGGTGAGCCAAGTTTGCTCCATGCTATCCCAACCTTGTGACTGGGCGCTGATGAGGCGTCCTGAGCCATCATAATTGGTTAAAATGCGATCTCCAAACTGAAGAGTCCAATCACCATTTTCCCAAATAAAATATTGATTACCTGTTTGAAAACCTTGGTTGTCGCGGGTGGTGACAGTCTTCTGCATATTTTCCCACGAGTTATTGATAAAGAACTGGGTAACTACAGCATCTTCAAGTGGAGTTCTTGTGTAGATTTCTCGTGAGTTGAGTTCATTGGTAACTGGATCACCGATATTCACAGTATCCAGATTACTCTCAAAATAGACGTAATTTCTGATCAGAACTGAATCCCAAATTGAAAACTCTGTGTTCCAAATAAACTGCTTTTCAGTGGTTGGTAAGAACGTATTTACCGAGCGTGTTGATTGTTTGGTTTTTGGCAAAAAACGTTCAAAAACATTTGTTTTTTGTTGTGCATCTGCTTGGAGAGTAGTAAGCAAAGCAGCTCCTGCGATAAGGTATTTTGTTATCATATTGAAGGGTTTATGTTAATGCAATAAGTGGTTAACCCCTATTTTATTGTTACACATGTTGAGAATTTTTTTCATCATTTTCAACATCTGGCGTTTCAGGGTTGTATTCCGTTTTGGCTTCACGCGCATCTAAGCCTTTGGTTTTCAACCAGGCCGCAAAGGCGGATGTGTATCCGTGTGTCACCAAAATTCGTTCCGCTCCTGTGGCTTCCACAGCTTGATTGAGGCTCGTCCAATCGGCATGGTCGGAAAGTGGAAATCCACGGTCCACTGATATTCTTCTGCGCGAACCTCTGATGCTCATCCAACCTGAGGCCACTGCCGTTTCATACGGTTCAAATTTTCGCATCCAATCTGATCCTGCAACTGCTGGAGGAATGATAATCAACGCTCTTCTATAGTCGGCTTGGTTTGCGGCTACTTGCACCTTGGCGGTGGATGGCAGATCGAAACCTGCGGCTATCAGGACTTCGTGTGTGGCATGAATCGCACCGTGCGTATAGATCGGTCCGATCGATGGATCGATATTCTTCAAAATCCGCTGTGCCTTCCCCAACGAATAAGCACTGATGAAACTACAAATACCTTGATCGGCATTGCTCTTCCACCACAACTCAATGTCCTTGAAAATCTCCGCTTGCGGCTTCCAACGATACACCGGCAAACCAAAAGTCGACTCTGTAATAAACGTATGGCATTGCACAGGTTCGAATGGAGCAGAAAAGCCATCATCCTCCAACTTGTAATCGCCCGTAAAAACCCACACTTCTCCTTTGTGCTCTACTCTGATCTGCGACGACCCAATGATATGCCCTGCGGGATGAAACGAAAATTTCACCCCACTGATCATCACTGGCTCATTAAATCCAACTGTTTCCAAAGCCAGATTCTTGCCCAATCGATGACGCAACACTGCTTCAGAATCGTTGTGCGACAAATAAGCCTTCGAACCAAAACGCGCATGATCACTGTGCGCATGAGTAATCAGTGCTCGATCTACCGAGCGCCAAGGATCGAGGTAAACATCCGCTGGCGGACAATAAATGCCTTTGTTGGTAAATGTGAGCAAATCCATAATCCAAAACTAAGGGTTTACACTGTATGATAGATTTCATTTATACTTGCAACATGAACAAAATCGAACACCTTGGTATTGCTGTAAAAGATGCCTCAGCCTCAATTAAATTGTTTGAATTGTTGCTTGGCGTTTCTCCGTATAAAACAGAATCAGTTGAAAGCGAGAAAGTTGAAACCATCTTTTTCCAACTTGGTCCCAACAAAATCGAATTGCTACGTAGCACCGACCCAGATGGAACCATTGCCAAGTTTCTAGACAAAAAAGGCGAGGGTTTTCATCATGTTGCCATTGCGGTCGACGATATTCATTCAGAAATGAAACGCCTTTCAGCAGCTGGATTTGAACTGCTAATGCAGGAACCTAAAAAGGGCGCCGACAATAAATTGATTTGCTTTTTGCACCCTAGATCTACCAACGGATTGCTCGTGGAATTATGTCAGGAAATTTCTGCCTGATTGAAATCAACGCGTTTTCAAATCCAAAATAACTACATTTAGATATTCCATTTTTCACACCGATAACCTTTCCGATGAAATACGATCCAATTGATAGCCAGCTTTTTATTACCAACAGAAAGCGTTTTACAGCATCAATGAAACCCAATCATATTGCAGTTTTTGTTTCAAACGATGAGATGCCCAGAAGTGCAGATGCTACTTATTTATGGCGTCAAAATCCGGATCTTTTTTACCTCAGCGGAATAGATCAAGAACAAACAATTTTGCTTCTCTATCCAGATGCTCCCAATCCGAAACAAAGGGAAATCTTATTTCTTCGTAAAACCAACGAGACCATTGCGGTTTGGGAAGGACACAAGTATACGCGTGAAGAAGGACGTGGCGCTTCGGGCATTGAAAACATCCAATGGAACGAGAATTTCGAGTCTGTTTTTCATGTGTTAATGACTTATGCTGAAGGAATTTACCTCAACATGAACGACCATGATCGTGCTCATACTGAAGTTCCTTACAAGGAAGCCCGCTTTGCTTTGGAAGTAAAATCGAAATACCCATTGCACAAAATCGAACGCAGTGCGCCTATCATGCACAAAATCAGATCAATCAAGTCGCATTGGGAAGTAGATCAGATGCGCAGTGCTTGCAACATCACCGAAAAAGCATTTCGTCGCGTGTTGGGCTTCGTGAAACCAGGCGTTTGGGAATACGAAATTGAAGCTGAAATCACCCACGAATTTCTGCGTAACCGGGCCACCGGACATGCTTATTATCCGATCATTGCGTCGGGAGGTTCGGCTTGCGTGTTGCATTATGTGGAGAACAACCGTCAGTGCAAAGATGGCGACCTCATTCTAATGGATTTCGGTTCGGAATACGCGAACTACAATTCAGATTTAACGCGCACAATTCCAGTAAATGGAAGATTCACTGCTCGTCAACGTGCTGTTTATGAAGCTGTTTTATCCGTAATGAAATATGCGCAATCTATGCTTCGTCCGGGCACTTTGTTCGATGATTACAACCGAGAAGTAGGATTTGCGATGGAACAAGAACTCATCAAATTGGGCTTACTCAACGCGGCTGAAGTGAAGGCACAATCACCTGATGCTCCTTTGTACAAGAAGTATTTCATGCATGGCACGTCACATTACTTGGGCTTGGATGTCCACGATGTGGGATATCGCTTCGCGCGCTTCGAACCAGGCATGGTATTTACCTGTGAACCTGGAATTTACATTCCGGAAGAGAACATCGGTATCCGTTTGGAAAACGACATTCTCATCACTGAAAGTGGTAACATCGACTTGATGGCAAGCATTCCATTGGAAGCGGATGAAATTGAAGCTTTGATGGCTGGAAAGGTTACTTCAGCGCTTTAAGCATCAACGAATTTTCAAATTGATGGCGGCAATATGCTCAAGCTGATCACACTTTGTGAAAATGTGTCTCCACGGCTAGTGCTTCTTCACCGGTAGGTAAAACGTTGAAATGACGAAGAACAAATGCATCATCTGATGATTGTTCGATTGCCGTTCTCCAACCCCAATCTGGTCCGCCGGATGGATCTCCATAATGTCCCATCACATTGATTTGGCCCTCTTTCCCTTGGGAAACCAACACCTGTGTGCCCGTATGGAAACTGTCGATCCATGCAATGGTATATTCACGCTTCACTAAATAAAATCCAATGATGGCAAGACCTTCAACCGGTTTTCCTTGCATGGAAGATGTGTATTCCATTTGCAAGAATTGCTTGCCCAGAATGGATTTGATTTGGGCTTTGGTAGTTGAAGTATCTGCTAATACACCAGGTTCAAAATAGGTGTTTGTGGCGCCTTCCCAGTTGCCGACCAATTTTTGTAAGTGGGCATGCGTGCCTGTGGAAAGAGAATCGGAGAATTTTTCTGTAGCCATAGTTTAAATTTTAAATCGAATATAAATTATTCACATCGAATGTGTACAGAAGTGTTGTTAAATAAGCCGCTTCATGCTGCGTTCATACCACGATACATTCTATTTTTGCGACATGGCACAGAACGAAAGTAATTATTCGGAAGACTCGATTAAATCGCTCGATTGGAAGGAACATATCCGGCTTCGCCCGGGGATGTACATCGGAAAGCTGGGCGACGGTTCATCGCTCGATGATGGCGTTTACGTTTTGTTGAAAGAGTCGATCGACAACTGTATCGATGAATTTGTGATGGGCTTCGGAAAGAAAATCGAAATCACCATCAAAGACCGCATGGTAAAAGTGCGCGATTACGGCCGTGGAATTCCACTTGGAAAAGTGGTAGATGTGGTGTCGAAAATCAACACAGGTGCCAAGTACGATTCTGTTGCCTTTAAGAAATCGGTTGGTTTAAATGGTGTCGGAACAAAAGCGGTGAACGCCCTTTCCTCCTACTTCAGTGTGCAATCGGTTCGTGATGGCCAAATTAAATCGGCAGAGTTTACCAAAGGTGTTTTGGTGAAAGATGAACCAATCATCGAAACAAAAGATCAACGCGGAACCACCGTTTCCTTTTTTGCAGATGAGGAGATTTTTGGGAATTTCAAGTTTCTCAACGATCACGTTGGCAAGATGTTGTGGAATTACGCATACCTCAACACAGGCTTAAGCATCATCTTTAACGGACAAACCTACAAATCAGAACGTGGCTTGTACGACCTCTTGGAGCAGAATATTTCAGGAGAACCGTTGTATCCAATTATCCACCTGAAAGGTGAAGACATTGAAATTGCCATTACACACGGAAACCAATACGGTGAAGAATATTATTCGTTTGTAAACGGTCAACATACCACGCAAGGCGGAACGCACCAAGCAGCGCTTCGTGAGGCTGTTGTGAAGGTTGTTCGAGATTTTTATAAGAAAGATTTCGATGCCAATGATGTGCGACAATCTATCATTGCGGCGATCAGTGTGAAGGTTTCGGAACCGGTGTTCGAATCGCAAACCAAAACCAAGCTCGGTTCTCAGAACATGGCTCCAGATGGCGCTGCAATCAGGACATTCGTGATGGATTTCTTGAAGAAGGAGCTCGATAATTTCTTGCACAAAAACCAAGAAGTTTCAGAGGCGATCCTGCAAAAAATCCTGCAAAGCGAAAAAGAACGAAAAGACCTCAGCGGCATCAGAAAACTTGCGCGTGAACGGGCTAAAAAAGTGAGCCTTCACAACAAGAAATTGCGCGACTGCAGAGTGCATTACAATTCAGCGCATGCCAATCGTTTGGAAACTACGTTGTTTATTACCGAGGGAGATTCGGCTTCTGGCTCAATTACCAAAAGTCGCGATGTGAATGCCCAAGCGGTGTTTAGCTTGAAAGGGAAACCCCTTAATTGCTACGGGTTAACGAAGAAGATCGTGTATGAAAACGAAGAATTCAACCTACTACAAAGTGCATTGAACATTGAAGACGGGCTCGACAATTTGCGTTACAACAACATTGTAATTGCCACCGATGCCGATGTGGATGGAATGCACATTCGCTTGCTAATGATCACGTTTTTCTTGCAGTTTTTTCCTGATTTGGTGAAGAATGGCCACTTGTATATCCTTCAAACGCCGCTATTCCGTGTGAGAAACAAGAAAGAAACAGTGTATTGTTATTCGGATGATGAGCGTAGAAATGCGATTTCACGCTTGGGTAAAAATCCCGAGATCACACGATTCAAGGGATTGGGTGAGATTTCACCCGACGAATTCAAGCATTTCATTGGAAAAGAAATCCGTTTGGAACCTGTAATCTTCGGACGAAACGAAAACCTACCGCAGCTTTTGGAATTTTACATGGGCAAAAACACCCCTGATCGTCAGCTGTTTATCATTGATAATTTGAAGGTTGAAAAAGATTTGGAAGAGGAATTATTGAGCTGATCCGACGATAAATAAAAATGATTCAAACCCCGTTTCGAAGGAGAACTTCAGAATCGGGGTTATTTTTTTGACAGAAGTCGAGGTTTCTGTCAGCCTGCAAAAGTAAATTTTGCCAAAACTTAAATCGAATTCTCCCAATTATGTAGCGATTCAGAAGAATCAACACATCACCATGATCTGATTTCTTACACATGTAACCCCGTGGCCAGAAGCGGCAGAAGCAGCAGCAACCGCGATCACACATTTGTCGTTGAGATCACACAAAAGATCACGGTTATGAGAAACCTCGACATTATTCATGTATTTAATCAACCACTTCGCCGGCTCACATTGGTTTGCGGACTTTTACTTTGCGCAAGTGCTGCGAATGCACAAACGCCTAAGCAAACGCTAAAAGTTGCAGCGCCTTCGGAGGCAAAACCATTAGCGAAAGATTCGGTTGATAATTTCGTTTCCTTTTCTCCTGTTTATGTAGAAGGGAAAACCTATCTGCGTTGGTTAGTGGAGAACGACAAGAAAGACGGAGTTTTTATTGTTGAGCGATCTGACGATGGTGATGCATTTGAAGCACTTGCATTTAAAGACCGAGTAGGCACCGATAAAAGTGTGAAGCTATTTTATTCGTGGGTAGATGAAAATCCACCTGCAGGAATGGCGCATTATCGGATCATGCAAGTAGGCAACGACCACACTTTCAATTACTCAGATGTAGTGCGTGTTAAAACGGCTGCAGCACAAACCACTGGCGGTAGCGCAAGTGGACAGGAAAAAGGCAAATAAGCCGGTTTTTCAATCATCACATCTTCCAAACCGCTTATGAGCAAACGTCTACGTTTAAGAAACCGTATTTCGAACCGCACGCGCCAAAGATTGCAATTGGCAGCAGGAGCATTAACAATCACGGCATTGCTTTCGGGTGTGTGGTTTCTATACACATTTATCGGAAAAGTAACTTCGGCACGCGCCCAAAAGGCCATCGAAGAAACCACGCCCGGTCGCAAAATCCTCGATGGATTTGCAGGGAGAAGTAAAATCTCCATTAATCGACAAAACTTAACATCTGGAATCGACAGTGTTTGTCCGATGCTAGTTTCCGTTCGCCACGACGATTTACGCTTAACCGATCATGGTGGAAAAATAACCGATCGCGAAGGGAACGATATTTTTATCACAGCAGCAGATGGCGAAACAATGCTTCCATTTAGTATTGAGCGATTCGACCCAAGTATTGGAAAGTTATTGGCTTGGGTGTATCCGAACAGTTCAGTAAAATCGACTGATCAGTGTTTTTACATGTACTATGGCAACAAGACAGCTGCACTGGTAAAACGCGAAGAGCCCAAAACTGCTTTTGCGGCCATTTGGAATTTTAATGGCAACTTTAATGTTCAAGGAACAACGCCTGTTTCGGGCGAATACAAAGGCATCAAGGATGATGAGGGAAGATTCGCAGGCGCTAAAGATTTCCTAGCGGTTGAAAAAGGATCGGCAGTTTTTGAACCGGGCACATCGATGTTATTTGATAAGGACATCACTGTTTCGGCTTGGATCCGCAGCCGCGGAAGTGAAAACCACCAAACCATATTCTGCAACCAATCAACCACAGGAGGCAGCAAACTGTATCTCGACAAAAACCAGAAACTCACCTTTGATGTTATTGGTTCGAATGGAAAAATAGCCTCAAATGCAGCTGCAACAGGTGGAATCATTTTAGAAAAAGACCAATGGTATCAAGTAGCAGCAACATACTCGTCGGCAACAAAATCGATCACTACCTATGTTAACGGTGAAGCTGATCGAAGTGCAGTGGTTGGAACGTATTACGGCAAAGGAAGCTGGGTAGTTTTAGGCTCTGATGCGGATGTGAAATCAGGATTTTTCAATGGCTTGTTGGATGAGCTTCGGGTGTCGGGAATCAGTTTATCGGCCGACCAAATCAAGAACTCATGGAATATCGAAAGTGAACCTGAGCAGCTAATTTCGATGGACGGTGAGGAAGTGTTTAGCGCTTCTCCAACCTTGGCATCGATCGATAAATTCGAAGCCGTAGTAAATGGTTCGCATGTGGCTGTTAATTGGACCACATCGTATGAATCGAATTTGGATTATTTCACATTAGAGCGTTCGTCGGATGGCCAAACCTTTAACAAAGTAGCTAGCAAATTTGGAAACGGGAATTCGGATCATCCAAAGAACTATATGATTCAGGATCCAGCACCAGTTTACGGAAATGCTTATTACAGATTGAGATACACAAGTTTTCGCAAGGAAAGCGCAGTATCGAACGTGGTAAGTGTTCGTTACGATGCACCTCCAACTGCACTAAATATTAATAAGGTAGAGCCGAATCCATTTTCGCAGAATTTCTCGGTGAGCTACGGCAGTCAAAGCGAAGCCAACATGGAAGTGAAGCTTACCAGCATTAGCGGGAAAGTGGTTTACAGAGAATCGTTAAAGCCAGAAATGGGTATCGAAAACGTGTTTCAGTTCAAAGACAGCGAGAAATTGTTGCCTGGAATTTACTTCCTCAGCCTAACACAAGATGAGGAGCAAAAAACAGTGAAACTCATCAAACGACTGTAACGGTTAAAAATCGGTACAACTTTCAGCGAAAACACAAAAACTTACAAATCAATCAACATCAAAAAAAGAAAATAAAACGTCTGTATCGACCATTTACGTAGCGAAATCGATTTTCAGAAGTTCAACCAAAAAACCAAAAACTTACATCTGTAATTCATCAGAAAAAGCAAAACAAAAGCAGACAAACCGCACAAATACTTTTGACGTAACAACAATCAAGAACCTTAACACACCTCAATATGAAGCGCGTATTTACATCCAAAACATTTTTCATCTCGGCACTTTGCCTGCTATTTTCTGTGGCGGCAAATGCACAAACATCCAATAACGCTTCTGCGATGGTTGGAAAAGCCGGATTGAAACAAGACACAGCCAACACGTTCATTTCATTTTCTCCAGTTTACATGGAAGGAAAAACATATGTGCGCTGGTTGGTAAAGAACGACAAGAAAGACGGCGTTTTCGTAGTTGAACGTTCGGCCGATGGCGTTGATTTCGAAGCATTAGGTTTCAAAGACCGTGTAGGAACACAATTGTTGGTAAACCTGTTCTATTCTTTTGTTGATGAGGAGCCTCTTCCTGGCGACAATATGTACCGAATTATGCAGGTTGGTGCCGACAATACATACCGATACAGTTCGGTAGTAAAAGTTAAAAACACAGGCAGTTCGCTTCAAGGCGGATCAGCAGCATCGGCACCTGAAGCCACACAAGACAAGAAGTAATTGCAAGGATCCGATCAAAGACCAATCCCATGAAAAAAAGTTCTACCCGTCTCGTTCCGAAAGTAAAAACCAAGGTTAAACTTCAGAACAAACTCAGATATGTAGCCGTTGCAGGAGCATTCGCCATTGGTGTTTTCTCAGTAGCTGTGCTGTACAATATGCTCGGAACTTCTACCGAATCAAGAGCAAACAACCGTTACAACGGTATCGAAACACTGGCTGAATACAAATTCAGAAAGCAGATTTCAATCAACCCAACAATGATCCCCGAAAAGGAAACATTGGCCAAATTTCCGATCATGGTAACGGTTTCAGATCCAGATTTGAAATCGGTTTCGCACGGCGGAAAAGTGCTCAGCGAGCAAGGAAACGATTTCCGTTTCACGAAAGGCGATGGAATTACATTACTCGACTATGAAATTGAGCAATACGATCCAGCCAAAGGAAATCTCGTTGCTTGGGTGAAAATCGATTCGCTCTACAAAAACACTGCACCCATGTTTCTGTACTTCAACAACCGTTATGCGGCCAATGAAAGCAGTCAGAATGCATGGAACAAAACCTACAAAGGTGTATGGCATCTCCGTGGAAACCTCAGCACAAAAACGCCTTGGGCTACACAAGTTGCTGAAGTTCAAAAACCGAAAGACGACAAAGATGTGTATGTGGCAGCAGAGAAAAATTCTTCACAATTTCCTTGTTTGAATACACCTGAAGATGTTGACATTACAGGAGAATTATCGGTTTCTGCATGGGTGCGTTTAGACGACAAAAAAGAACAAACCATCCTTTCGAACCAAAGTGGCTTTAATGGTGGATATCGTTTATCGATCAGCAAAGACCGCAAGATTGAATTCGAAGTGCGCAACGAAAATTCTGTTCCAGCAACCATCAAAGGTGAAGAAACTGGCTTGGAAATCGAAAAAGGCAAATGGTACTTTGTATCAGCAGTATACTCAGATTCAGGCGATTCGATGGCGACTTACATCAACGGAAAGTACGACCGTGGAATGAAAACCGACATCAGTTTGGCTGGCAGTTCAGATCCGCTTCAAATTGGAAGAGAGCCGAACCGCAAGATTTACTACTTCGGAGGTTTGTTGGATGAAGTTCACGTTGCAAACGTAGCACGAAGTTCAAGCTGGTTTGCGACAGAATATGCAAACCAAGCAACGCCTCAACAATTCATGACTATCGGCAAAACCGAATCTATTGTTCAGCAGATTTCGATGAGCTTGCTCACGTTCGACGCAGAAGTTCAAGGAAAAACCGTCGAGCTCAAGTGGTTAACTGTAAATGAAGTGGAAAATGATTTGTTCACGGTAGAACGCTCGAACGATGGCGTGAATTTCGAATCCATTGGAACAAAGCCTGGCGCGGGAAACTCCGACGCGGTGTTGAGCTACCAGTTCAGAGATTCGAAACCAGCGATCGGTACGAACTACTACCGCGTAAAACTTACCAGCAGCACAGGAGCCGAAGAATATTCGATGATGACTCCGGTGAACGTGGAAGAAGAATCGGAATTGAGCGTGAAGATCAACACCGCATCACCAAATCCATTCGTGAAAGAATTTGAAGTAAGCTACATGGTGCCGAAAGAAGGCATGGCGAAAGTGAAAATCCTAAACCTAAAAGGCGAAGTGATGCATGAGGAAGAAGTGGCTTGCGAAAAACAAAAAGAACAGCACTTCAAATTCAAAGATGAAAACCAATTGAAACCAGGAGTTTATTTCTTCCAGGTTGCTCAAGAAGACGACAAGCGTCAGGTAAAACTGATCAAACGACTATAACCTAAAACCAACCTTAACTTTGAAAGACCCTGCCCAGTTGCAGGGTTTTTTTGTTGAGAAAAACACCTATTGAAGAAGCGATTGCATTGGTTTGGCAGAATCCCGATTGTATAAATCGTGGCAACGATAATTCTTACAAGACTTGATTCAAGAAAGCAACAACCGTAAAATCGATTTCATGAGTATTTACACGGATTTCAAAATGATTAAAACTTGAAGAGTTTCACATCCATCAGAATTCTTACACAAGTAATCGTTCGTGCGTATGCGGACAGCGCGCAGCGAACCACCAGCCTAGCTTTACGTAACTGAATTACACAACTGATACAACTCATTCTTATGAAAACGCAGCGTCAAAATTCTAACTTCAAAAACACATTTGCAGGTATCTTTATGATAGCTGTAGCATTTCTTACGGGCGGCAACGTTCATGCACAAACACAAAAAATGGGCGCTGGCCTAACAGGTTCAGCATCACTTCAGCAGGATCCTTATAATGCAATTTCATCCTTCTCGCCGGTTTTCAACCAAGGAAAAACATACATCCGTTGGCTGGCATCGAACGACGAAAAGGACGGGATTTTCATTGTTGAGCGTTCGGCAGATGGTGTCGACTTTCAGGCACTTGGTTTTAAAGACCGGGTTGGTTCGCCACTTTGTGTAAATCTGTTCTACTCTTTTATTGATGAAGAACCGATTAGCGGTGTGAATTACTACCGATTAATGTCGGTGGGAACAGACCAAACCTATACCTATTCGGACGTGGTTCGTGTTAGAACAGATGTTGTGAATACATCCAATCCATCGAACAGCGCATTGGTTGAAACAGAAAAGTAAAAATCTTCTAATCGAAACCTTTTCGCTACTGGTTACCGACGCTGCAAGTCTAGCCAGCGAAAAGGTTTCGTGATTAGAACCTTGATTTGAAAATACCGTAAAGATGAATTAAGCCTATGAAACCAAGGTTACAATTAAAGCCTAAAAACAAAGTTACCGTTCGCACATCCATGCGGTTAATTACTGTGGGTGCGGCGTTTGCTGTTTTGGTGGCCACAGGCTTTTTCTTGTATTACAATTTAGGGCGATCAACTGATAGCATTGCGGGTCGCGAAACACAATTGCCAGGTTTTGGCTACAGAAAACCAATTGAATTTAATGGGTCAATCAATCGAGGAAACGAGCTGCTGCTCAATTTTCCGTTGCTGTTGAGTTTTAAAGACAAAGACCTGAAACACATTTCATCGGGTGGAAAAGTGGCGCACAAACGAGGATTCGACATTCGTATCACCAAAAAAGATGGCATTTCGCTTCTCCCCTCCTCCATCGAATCGTACAATCCAACCACTGGAGAATGCAATATCTGGGTTCTTGCCGATTCGCTTATCAGCGGAAAAGCCCCAGAAATGATGCTATATTATTCGAATGCGGCATTGCAATCGGAACCCGCCAATTTGGTGTGGACCGATAAATTTGTATCTACTTGGCACTTAAATAAAGATTTTACGGGCAACGGTGTGAAGAAATTGCGCGCCACACAAGTGGGAACGACTGATGCAGAAGGAAAGATTTCAGGAGGCAAAAGATTTAACAACGACAATGGTGATTTTGCTGAATATCCATTTTACGAGGATCTAAACTTGAGAAATGAATACACCATTTCTGCTTGGATATTTCTTGAGCAAGTTGGAAGACCTCAAGTAATTATTGGCAATCATGGTGATGTTCCGGGCGGCTACAGCCTTTATGTGGATAGGCAAGGAAACCTCAACGCATCCTTTGTTACTTCCTCGGGGAAAACGATAAATCTTGATAACATTGGTGGTGCCGAAAAGCTCGATGTGGACAAATGGCAACACGTAGCTGTGGTGTATTCTTTGTCCGCAGGAAAATTGCAAACCTTTGTAAATGGGATTAGCGACAGGATTTTACTTACCAAAGATGCGCCAGCACCAACCTCGTCGCCAATGCTGATTGGGAAGGAAAAGTTTACCGAAAATTCGGGATTTACTGGCATTATCGATGAAGTGAAAATATCTTCTAAGATGCGTTCAGCAACTTGGCTATCAACTGAATATTTCAATCAGTACAATCCCTTTGCACTTTACAGTTTGCGTAATGAAGAAGCGCTTCAAGTGGATGCTGTTTCCTTAGAAAGAAACCGACAAGCGATGCAGCAAAATGCAAACGAACAAGCCTCTTCAGCGCAGCGAATGAACAATTTGAAAGCCACCAAAAAAGAGGATGAAATCGCACCTAACACCATTTCATCGAGCGCTCAGCAAATGCGCGATAAGATGAACAATATGCGCAGGGTTTCGAAGGAGAATACGAAATAATTAAGCTTTCCGAACGAGTTTGTATCCTACCAGCACAAATGGGATAAAAACCACCAAAACTAGCACGCTAAACCATAGCGAATGCTTGATGTTCATTACGTTAGCGAAACCAGCCAAAGTGAGAGTCGCACCTGCAATAAGTGGCAAAATCTTCTTTTCGTTGCGCGCAAACTTGGCCATCACAAATCCACATACAAACGAACCAGTGATGTAACCTGCAAGTACGAGCATGAGCGCTCCCAAAGGCATTGTATCAACAAAACTTTTCATGGCTGCAGGATCGTTGTAATCGAAACCTACTGGCGTTGGATAAACGGTTGAACCAATCAACTCGAAAACAATAAAAACCAAGATGGCCGAAGCCAATCCACCGAAAGTGGCTAGGATATTCCGCATGCCCAAATATAAGAATCTTGATTTGATTAGTCTTCTTTGTCGGGGCTGCCCGATTTTCGCCGCATTTTTTTCGTTTGGGCGTATTCGTCAATTTCATTATCGCTCAATACGATATCGGTTCGCACAAGATCGACAATGGTGATGTCTAAAGCGGTTGCAATTCTCAGCAAGGTTACTAATGTTGGGTTGGCTCCGGCTTCATATTTACTGATGGCTGATTTGTCGGCACCAACATCCTCAGCAAGCTCTTGCAAGGTCATTCCCTTTCGCTGCCGGAAGATTGCGATATTTCTTCCAACAGCCTCCAAACATTGCATTATAGGATCGGGAAACTCTGCCATTAATATCGCGCAACTTAGCACGTTGAAATGGCAGGTTGTTGTATTATAACACAACACTGATGGCGATTTTTACAGAAATAAAAAAGCCCAACTTTGCGGGCTGGGCTATCATTATCTTCGATTTCGAAAGACTAAATATCCTGTGAAAAAATCAAATCTTCCTCTTCAATTACATCGCCATCAGAAATTAAAACTGCACGTTCTACAAAGGCTTTTAATTCGCGTACATTCCCGCTCCATGGATGTTTCATCATAGCCTTTAATGAATCTGATGAAAATGATTTCTGAGGGATTCGATTGCCGTCGCAGAACTGTCGCAGCATGTTTCTAGCCAAAATCAACAAGTCGTTTTCTCTGTCGCGCAGCGGTGGAAGATGAATTAAAAATCCTTGTAAGCGGTAGTACAAATCTTCGCGCATTTTTCCATCCTTTACGCGTTGTGCCAGGTTTTTATTGGTTGCTGCAATCACGCGCACATTGAGCGCAATTTCTTTGTTGGAACCCAAACGGGTGATCTTACTTTCTTGCAACACACGCAACAATTTGGTTTGCATGTGCACGTCCATTTCACCAATTTCATCAAGGAAAATTGTGCCTTCGTTGGCTTCTTCGAACTTTCCGATTCGTTTGCTATCGGCTCCGGTAAAGGCTCCACGTTCATGACCAAATAATTCTGATTCCATTAAATCTTCAGGAATTGCAGCCACATTTACAGCTACAAATGGCTTGTTTTTGCGCACCGAATTGTAATGGATGGCTGATGCAACAAGTTCTTTTCCGGTTCCACTTTCGCCCGTAATGAGCGCGAGCATATTGGTTTTCTCAACCTTTTGGATGAGGCGGAGCACCTTTAACAATGCTTGACTTTCGCCAATGATTCGGTCGTAGCGGTGTCGGTCGATGATTTGATCTCTCAAATGATCGACTTCCTTGCGGAGATTTACGCTTCCACTGTGTTTCTGCACCTTTAAATCGAGCAGTTGCAGGGCATTGTCGTCTTTTTTAATGTATTCTTCAGCGCCACATTCGAAGGCTTCGATCACAACATCAACCTTTTCCTGCCCCGAAACAACAATAGTTTTAATTTCTTGGTTGTAGTTTTTGATTTCCTTAAGCAGATCGATTCCATTGCTATTTGGAAGGTTATAATCGAGCACCACGATGTCGGGATTTTGGTGCAAATGATTTCTGAAATCGTCGCCATTAAAGAAAAGCGTGACCTCATTCTGATCGTTCATTTCAAGCTTTTGCTTGATTAAAGTTGCGAAGAATTCATTGTCTTCAACGACGAAAATACGTGTAACAAATTTTGCCATATGCTTAATTTTGGGTGCAATACGAGAAAGACAGATGCGCTGTTGCTCCGATTTCAGTTCGAATCTTACGTGCTATTTATAAAGTTCACAAACCTTCGTGCAAGATCAACGTTAAAATAATGAATGTAAATGGATTGTCGTATTGATGGTCTTCGCTAAATTTGCAATCGATTCTGATGGCTGCTCCGAGATTTATCTACCACATTGTTTGTATTTCCGATTGGGAAAAACAAAAATCATTGTCCGAATACACAGCTTCTTCGCTTGATGCAGAAGGATTTATTCATTGTTCGAAAGAGGAACAAATTTCAGGAACATTGAAACGGTTCTTTAAGAATCGAAACGATCTTCGGGTATTGAAAATTGATACATCACTTCTAAATGTGCCTGTAATTTACGAGGCGGCTGATGATGGATCAGGTTTTTTTCCACATGTTTTTGGCACCATTACTATGCGCGCTATCGCGGATGTGGAACTGCCGCGTTTACAAAAGGTCTGAATCGATAAAAAGCGGTTCAACGATTTCGCTCACGAGTTGGGCTTCTGCAGCAATTTTAAACATTTCATTTACTGCATTTCTTCCTTTTTCACCTAAGGACACACTGAATTCATTCACGTACAATGCAATATGTTGCTTCATCACCTCAACATCCATAGCTTGTGCATGTTGCGACACGTAAGGCATTGTTTTTTCGGGTTCTGAGAATGCCATTTGAACACTTTTTCTGATCAAGCCGCTCACCTTTCGCTTGATGGATTCGTCTAAATCTCTGCGAATGGCAATACATCCCAGTGGCACTGGCAATTTGTAATTCGTCTCCCAAAGTTCTCCGAGATCAACTACCTTAACCAAACCTCGACTTTCGTAGGTAAATCGATTCTCATGGATAATTAAGCCAAGGTCTGCTTCTTCATTTAAAACTGCGTTTTCTATATCCGAAAAAAGAAATTCACGTTTGTCGCGGATGAATGGAAAAGCCATGCTTAACAACAGATTGGCCGTGGTGTGAAAACCAGGAATTGCCACTTTTGCTGATAGAAATTTTTCAACAGTGATAGGTTTTCGCGATACCAGTAAAGGTCCGCATCCAAAACCTAAGGCAGCACCAGCATCCAGCACTTGATAATTTGAGGATACTTTAGGCACAGTTCCGAAGGAAAGCTTGGTGATGTCGGCCTCTTGCCGAAGTGCAGATTGATTCAGTGCTTCAACATCTCCTAGTTCAACTTTAAATGAGATCTCGGGATCAGAGATTAATCCGTTGACAATTGCATTGAAAATAAAAGTATCATTTGGACAAGGAGAAAAACCCAATTTAAGTTGCATAATTCAAGACTGAAATTTGAATCCTAACTGATCAATGTTAACAAAATTATTGGATAAGGCAGCGAGAAACCGTAGCTCTCAAATGGTGTAATGATTTGAGAATCGAAAATTGGATCGTACACGGCACGACCTTCAATCACAACCCCATTGGTGGTTAATGATTCGTAGAAATATGAAAGATTGTTTGTAGTGATGGCAAATTCCGACTCTGGAAATGATGATGTTAAATCGGATTTTACGATGGTGAGTGTATCTTGATAATCTTCATTGAGCAGAAAATAATCCCAAAATTGGTTTGGGCCTAGTGGCGTAGTTTCCACTTGATCGAAATCGAAAAAAATAAATCCTCTGAAACATTGGTTATCGAATTTGTGGTAATCGGATATTTCAATCTGGCTATGCGCAAAGCTAGAATGCTTGAATTGCCAAGATTCGTTGATTTTACTAAGAAACTTGGTCATGTCAGAGGGTTTGAAACAAATATAAAAAATAATGCTTTGTGCCTAATTTTAATTCCAAGCACTAACGATAAACATTCGGTCATGCTTTCTGTTCAAACATAAATATTCCTATGAAAAAATTACTTTTTACGTTAGCAATAATGCTCTCATTAAGTTCGTTCGATCTCCCGAGCACTATAAAATCGAATCTTAGAATTCCGGCGAACGAACAGTTTTACTTAGGTGGTGGACAAGATTTCGCGTTTGAGGCAAGTGCTAAAAATGTAGGTTTAGTTCCAATAACGATTTTGCTATTACTGCCCGACAATTCTGAAAAGGAACTTATTGTGCTGAAGCCTGGCGACAAAACGAAAGCTGTTGCTCCTAAAGGTTCAGCGATGTTGTTTCGCAATTTAAACAATGTTGGAGCAAGGTTAAAAGTCGTTTCTGAAGGTTCGCCACAATCGTTGAATATGTATTATAAGAAGGAATCAGAATACCAGAGAGGCAAATAAAATCATGGCGTAAATCAGCGGTACAGAATCTCTGTTTGTGACGCCGTTTTTCTGATGTATTGTAGCTTCAAAATTTGTCTTGTTGATTTGCATAACTTAGTAACATCGTTAACTAATGGCGTTGTTTCGATGCTCAAACTCAAACATGCGCCATCGAAAACACACAACTAGAGCTATTATTAAAACATGCAAATTGTGCAAGTTTTAATAATTCTATGAATTATATTTGCAGATGGCAAGACTCATCGTTAGGAAGCAGTACATAAAAAAACTTCTGGCTTACAAAGACCAAGATCTTATAAAAGTAGTCACAGGCTTGCGCCGATCGGGTAAAAGTACTTTACTTGAACTTTATAGAATAGAGTTGCAAAATTTGGGAGTTCAGCCTAATCAGATCATTTCCTTAAACTTTGAGGAATTTGAATTACGGAGATTTCTTACTGATTTAGATGGGCTGTATTCTTATATCATAGAACAATTGGACCTATCGAAACCTTCTTATGTATTCTTAGACGAAGTGCAAAATGTGAAGGAATTCGAACGACTAGTGGATGGGCTGTTTGTCAAAAAAAATGTGGATTTATACATCACAGGATCCAATGCCATGTTATTGAGCAGCGAATTGGCTACTTTGTTAAGTGGCCGATTTATTGAACTTTCTATTTTACCATTTTCATTTCATGAATATCTAATAGCGAGAAACATAGACACTGGCAAGAAATACCTTAATTATGAGTCATTATTTTTTGATTATATAAACGAAACTTCTCTGCCTAAAGGAATTGAGCTGCGAGAAGCTGGTTACGACAAAATCCATGAATATATGGAGGCTATTTACAACACTATTATCGAAAAAGACATCACCCAACGACATCAAATCAATGATAAACGAGCTTTCGGAAATATCACAAAATTTATTGCATCAAACATAGGTAGTCCGCTTTCTCCCGGAAATATTGCTAAAACTTTAAAACACGATGGACAAACGACACACAATACCACCGTGGAGAAGTACTTAGATTACTTGGTTGCCAGTTTTGTATTCTATAAGGTAAATCGGTTTGAATTGAAAGGGCGAAAGCAACTTGCTACCCAAGAAAAATACTACTTAGTAGACGCAGGTTTGCTTAATGTTTTGGTGGGTAAAGAACGCACTACCGATCGAGGACACATCTTAGAAAACATTGTTTATCTAGAACTCTTGCGAAGAGGAAATAAAATTTGGACAGGTACAAGTAGGAACAACGAAGTAGACTTTGTTTGTAAAACAGCATTAGGCGAAATAGAATACTACCAAGTAGCTTGGTTGGTAACAGATGAAAGCACTCGAGAACGAGAGTTTGGAGCATTGGAAAAAGTAAATGACAACTATCCTAAGTATTTGCTCACAACAGACGGATTTACTCAAGACCGCAATGGTGTAAGACATTTAAATGTGTTTAATTGGTTGTTAAATGAGTACGAAAATTAATTGTAGAAGACTTTAATTCAGCGGCTTTTCTCGAAACCAACCATTGCTTTGACAAGCTTCATGAAGTGGATCAGACAAATAAATTATTCAATTCATGAGCACTGTGACGAAAATCGACAAAACGAAAGCTGTTGCTCCTAAAGGTTCAGCGATGTTGTTTCGCAATTTAAACAATGTTGGAGCAAGGTTAAAAGTCGTTTCTGAAGGCTCGCCACAATCGTTGAATATGTATTACAAAAAAGAATCAGAATACCTTAAAAGCAAATAAAATCATGGCGTAAATCAGCGGTACAGAATCACTATATTTGCCGCCGTTTTTCAGATTTATCATGGCCTTAAAATGTGGTATTGTTGGTTTGCCTAATGTGGGAAAATCGACCCTTTTCAATTGTCTCAGCAACGCTAAAGCACAAGCTGCGAACTTCCCGTTTTGTACAATCGAGCCCAATGTGGGCGTGATTACTGTACCGGATGAACGATTAACGGCACTTTCGAACTTCGTAAAACCGGAGAAAATTGTTCCAACAACCGTTGAAATTGTAGATATCGCCGGCCTGGTGAAAGGTGCATCGAAAGGTGAAGGATTGGGAAATCAATTCCTTGGAAACATCCGCGAATGCGACGCGATTTTGCATGTTTTGCGTTGTTTCGATGATCCAAATGTGGTGCATGTGGACGGAAATGTAAATCCGGTGCGCGACAAAGAGGTGATCGATTTGGAACTTCAATTGAAAGACCTTGATACAGTTGAGAAACGTCTTCAAAAAATTGAAAAGCAAGCCCGTGCTGGCGACAAAGACGCTAAGAAGCAACACGAAATTCTGAGCAAATATCAAGAAGTGCTCAAACAAGGAAAATCTGCGAGAAGTGTGATCTTGGAAAAACAAGACGACATCGACTTTGCGAACGACATGTACTTACTTACCAACAAGCCCGTACTTTATGTGTGCAATGTGGATGAGGCGTCGGCAAAATCGGGCAACGCGATGGTTGAAGCAGTGCGTAATTCGGTAGCTGAGGAGAATGCAGAAATCATGATCATTACAGCTGCAATGGAAGCAGAAATTGCTTCATTGGAAACGTATGAAGACAAAGTGGCATTCTTGGAAGAAATCGGATTGGCAGAACCTGGCGTGAACAAATTGATCAAGTCGGCTTATCACCTGCTTAATTTACAAACGTATTTCACCGCTGGTGTGAAAGAGGTTCGCGCTTGGACCATCACCAAAGGCATGAAAGCGCCCCAAGCAGCAGGTGTAATTCACACAGATTTCGAAAAAGGGTTCATCCGTGCTGAAGTAATTCATTACCAAGATTTCATTCACTTTGGATCTGAATCTGCTTGTCGCGACAATGGAAAGCTTGCCGTTGAAGGAAAAGAATATGTTGTAGCTGATGGAGATGTGATGCATTTCCGTTTCAACGTTTAATTACCGAATTCCGAGTAAGCTTCGGGATCCCCAAAAGCAAACTGGGTTTTAACTCACTATTTTTCAGCTATGAAAAACTGGCGACTACACCTATGCTTTTCCTTCCTGTGTTTAATCACTCAAGTAGAACTAAATAGCCAATTCTTACAAAGAGATTCGCTGCTCAATAGAAGTCTGACGATCCAAGCCCAATTGCCCAAACCCATCGGCTTGGTGAACGATTTCGAGCAGTTGTTCAGCATCGCAGAAATCGATTCGTTGAATAAGCTCCTTTTGCAATACAATCGGATGCTCGACATTCAAATCAGTGTAGTTTCATTGAATGAGGATTACACTTCTGTTGAAGATTTTGATGCCTACACACTTAAACTTGCCAACCATTGGGGCTTAGGAGATTCAAAGAAAAACAATGGCATCTTGTTTTGTTTATCAAGATCGCTGCGGATGATTCGTATCCACAATGGCTATGGAATTGAGCGAATTTTGAGTGATGAAGAAACTGCTGAAATAATTCAAAATGTCATTATTCCGCATTTAAAATTGGGTAATTATTTCGAAGGAACTGCTGAAGGAATTTCGGCTTTAGGTACGTTGATTGGGGAGCGGTAGAAGATAGTATTAAGTCTTAAGTAATGAGTATTGAGGAAACTCCTTGCAGCCGCGGACTTTAGTCCGTGGATTGAAGACCTCTCTCTCTTATCTCTCTCCACTGGAGAGAGACGATTCAGCTCGAAGCAATGGTGATTGGAGATGCCTATAGTCAGAATTCGTATTATACTAAAGCTTCGATAAACCTCTCTCTCTTATCTCTCTCCACTGGAGAGAGACGATTCAGCTCGTAAACATTGAAATTACAGAGACCAATTTTCGTAACTCTTCTTATACCAAGGCTTCCAGCTGCTCTTTCAACACTTTGATTCGTTGTACAGCGTCTTGCATTTTTTTCTGTTCCATCGCTACAACTTCTGGTTTTGCATTGCTCACAAAACGCTCATTGCTTAATTTTTTCTCAACCGATGTCAAGAAACCTTCTGTATAAGTGAGTTCCTTCTGTAATTTTTCGCGCTCCGCTTCTGGATCGGAAATTTCACCAACCGGCAAGAAGATTTCTTCAGTGCGCACCAACATCGCCAAAGTGCCTTCAGGCTTTTCGCTTACATAATCGATTGCCTCAAGGTTTGCCAATTTGAATAAAACAGCATCAAATGGCAATTGATTGCTTGCCGAACGACTCTTGCAGCTCAATCTCAAAGCTTCCTTCGGAGAAAGTCCTTTGTCGTTTCTGAAAGCACGCACAGCAGCAATTACCTCACGGATCAAATCGAATTCTGCGTTCAATTTGGCATCCGCTGCAACAGTCTTTGGCATGTGGTTCACGATGAGCAGATTGTCGTCTTCCCGCTCGCGGAGATACTGCCAAATTTCTTCCGAGATAAACGGAATAAATGGGTGCAACAAACGCAACAGATCTTCGAAATATCCAATTGTTGCTTCGAAGGTTTCACGGTCGATGCTTTGCTCAAATCCTGGTTTCACCGCTTCGAGATACCAAGCGCAGAAATCATCCCAAGTGAGCTTGTACAAAGTCATCAAGGCTTCCGAAATGCGGTACTTTGAGAACAAATCATCCACTTCGGCGATGGTGGCAGCCAAGTGCGATCCAAACCAAGCAGTAGCCTCACGAGAAGCTTGGGTAGGTTCTTTATCCTCTACAGTCCATCCTTTCACCAAACGGAAAGCATTCCAAATTTTGTTGCTGAAGTTTCTGCCTTGTTCGCACATGCTTTCATCGAAAGGCAAATCGTTCCCTGCCGGGGAAGTCAAAAGCATTCCGAGACGTACGCCATCGGCACCAAACTTTTCAATCAATTCGATCGGATCGGGCGAATTTCCGAGCGACTTCGACATTTTACGGCCTTGTTTGTCGCGCACGATCCCTGTGAGGTACACATTTGAAAATGGGATGTCGCCACAATATTCCATTCCAGCCATGATCATTCTCGCCACCCAGAAAAAGAGGATTTCCGGAGCTGTAACAAGATCTTTGGTTGGATAATAATATTTCAGATCCGCATTAAAATCGGCTGGATTTTTAATCACTGCATCAGCATCAAACACGGTGATCGGCCATAGCCAAGAAGAGAACCAAGTATCAACCACGTCTTCGTCCTGACGAATTTCGGCAGCTGTGACATTTTTTCCCTTCGCGGCAAATTCCGCCATGGCGCCTTCCAAATTGGCAGCAACCACAACATCGCCTGTGTTGTCGTACCAAGCAGGAATGCGTTGTCCCCACCAAAGTTGGCGAGAGATGCACCAATCCTTCACGTTCTCCATCCAATACTTATACGTATTGATGAATTTGGCAGGATGTAACTTTACCTTGCCTTCGTTAACCACGTCGAGCGCAGGTTTGGCAAGCACTTCCATTTTCACGAACCACTGCATCGACAATCTAGGCTCAATCACAGCATCGGTCCTTTCGGAATATCCGACATTGTTTTTAATGTCTTCGATTTTATCGAGCTGACCAGCTGCATCGATGTCTTTCACAATCTGCTTACGAACATCAAATCGGTCGCGACCAATATAGAGTTGCGCTGCGGCGCTCATGGTTCCATCGGAAGCAATAACATCCACCACTGGAAGATTGTACTTGATCCCAAGGTTGTAGTCGTTTACATCGTGGGCTGGGGTTACTTTGAGCGCTCCAGTTCCGAATTCACGGTCAACGTATTCATCGGCGATGATTGGAATTTCTCGGTTCACCAAAGGCACAAATACAGTTTTCCCGATGAGGCTTGTATAACGCTCATCTTCAGGGTGAACACAAATTGCGGTATCACCGAGAATGGTTTCTGGACGAGTTGTGGCAATGGTGATTGTTTGATCGGAATCTTTGATTTGATAGCGCACATGAAACAACCTAGAAGGCGTTTCACGGTAGATTACTTCTTCGTCAGAAAGCGCAGTTTGCGCCTTTGGATCCCAATTCACCATTCGCACGCCTCGGTACACCAAGCCTTTTTTGTAAAGGTCGATGAATACATTGGTAACGGCGCGGTTCATGTCGTCATCCATAGTGAACTTGGTGCGTTCCCAATCGCAGGAAGCTCCGAGTTTCTTGAGTTGTTCGAGGATAATCCCGCCGTGTTTATCGGTCCATTCCCAAGCGTGCTTTAGAAATTCTTCGCGGCTGAGGCTATTTTTCTCGATGCCTTGTTCGTGCAATTTGTTCACCACTTTTGCTTCAGTAGCGATGGATGCGTGGTCGGTTCCAGGAACCCAGCAAGCATTTTTTCCTTGAAGACGGGCACGACGAACGAGTACATCTTGGATGGTATTGTTGAGCATGTGTCCCATGTGCAATACACCGGTAACATTTGGCGGAGGAATAACGACCGTGAAAGATTCACGACCATCGGGAACGGAACGGAAGAGTCCTTTTTCCATCCATGTACTGTACCATTTGTCTTCTATTGAAGCGGGGTTGTATTGTTTAGGGATTTCCATACTTAAGACTGAGGGCGGCAAAAATAGCGCTTTTTTCGGGCAGTTTGAATTTGAATAAATGGTTAAGATTTATCTACTCAGGTAGGCAAGACTTGACAAGGACAATTGGTTTTTGTTCATTTGTGGAAGTCGATCATTGCATGAAGTTTTTGGCTTAATAATTGCAATGTCGCGCCGGTTTTAAAAACCTAAAACGCACGAAACAAACTATGAAACATTTCTTTTCAATGCTGATACTTAGCGGTAGTTTATCGCTTGCAGCTCAGCCAGCTTCGACAGATATCAACTGGACACCAACGATTAAATTCGAGCAAACAACGCATGATTTTGGCGGAATTCCTGAAGGTCCGGTTGCTACATACGAATTCGATTTTACCAACACTGGCAAGGAGCCGATTTCAATTCAAACTGCGCAGGCAAGCTGCGGATGCACAACTCCAGAATGGCCTAAAACGCCGATTGCTCCAGGAAAAACAGGAAAAATTAAAGTAGGTTACAATTCTGAAGGCCGCCCGGGAGCTTTCACCAAAGATGTTACAGTAACAATTGTAAGTGGAGCCAACCAAGATAAAACGGGAACTACGAAACTTACAATTAAAGGTAACGTAAACGGCAAGGCAGAAGGTTCAACACCAACGAAAGGTAAGGCAGTAATTGCTCCGATGGCGGATCCTAAAAACAAACCAACACCAGTGAATTCTCCAATTCCTCACTAAGGTTGAAATTTCAAACAGAAAAATTACATTTGTCACTTATAACTCTAACAACAGCTCTCTGAAATGAAACGCTCTTTTTTAACCCTTGTTTTTGCGCTTTCCGGCCTCGTTGCTGTAAACGCACAAGCACCAGCTGCACCTACACCGTCAACTGAGCAAAATTGGACGCCAAGCATCCAGTTTGAAAAAGAAACTCACGATTACGGTACCATCAAAAATGGTGGTGATGGAACTTGTGAGTTCACATTTACGAACAATGGAAAAGAACCATTTTTGATCACCAATGCGCGTGGATCATGTGGCTGTACAGTTCCAGAATGGCCAAAAGAAGCCATTGCACCAGGCAAAACTGGCTCAATTCGTGTGAGCTACGATACAAAGCGTGCAGGCGCAATCAACAAAAACGTAACGTTAACCATCCAGGATGCTTCGAAAGAAAAAACTGGAACGAAAATGCTTTATATCAAAGGAAACGTTGAGCCACCACCAGCTGATGCAGGCATGCCTGAGAAAAAGCAAGGAATGGCTCCACTCGAAAAATAATCTTTCGAGCCTGAAAATTTATCATCTTTGCACCCCGATCCTCAGATCGGGGTTTTTTATTTTATATGCCAAGCATCTCCCAGAAAGGAATTCAACTTCCTGCGTCTCCAATCAGAAAATTGGTACCCTTCGCCGAAAAAGCGAAATCACAAGGGGTAAAAATCTACCACCTCAACATTGGTCAGCCCGACATCCAAACACCTGATGTTGCATTACAAGCGATCAAGAACACCGACCTTAAGGTAATTGAATACAGCCACAGCGCTGGAAATGAAAGTTACCGACGGAAACTTTCTACATACTACAGCAAAAACGGAATTACTGTCGACCATAACCAAATCATGATCACCACTGGTGGTTCTGAAGCATTGTTGTTTGGCATCATGACTTGCCTCGATCCGGGCGATGAAATCATTGTTCCTGAACCTTTTTATGCAAACTACCTCAGCTTCGCGCAAACTGCGGGTGCTGTTGTGGTTCCAGTAAAATCGACCATCGACGAAGGGTTCGCGCTTCCTCCAGTGGAGTCGTTCGAGCAATTGATCACGCCAAAAACAAAGGCGATCCTCATTTCAAATCCGGGCAACCCAACAGGTTATTTGTATTCACGTGCAGAACTTGAAAAGCTCCGTGAAATTCTTCTTCGCCACGATTTGTATCTGTTTGCTGATGAAGTGTATAGAGAATTCTGCTACGATGGGGAGACTTTCTTCTCAGCCATGCAGTTGGAAGGTTTGGAGAACAATGTAATTCTGATCGATTCGGTATCTAAACGTTACAGCATGTGCGGCGCACGTATCGGTGCAATGGTTACCCGTAATGCGGAAGTGATGCAAACAGCTCTCAAATTCGCGCAAGCAAGATTAAGTCCACCAACATTCGGACAAATTGCTTCTGAAGCTGCACTTGATACTCCAGACTCTTATTTTGAAGCTGTGGTTAGTGAATATGTTGCCAGAAGAGACCTTATGGTTGATGGCTTAAACAGCATTCCGGGTGTATTTTGTCCGAAGCCGAAAGGTGCATTTTATGCCATGGCACGACTTCCCATTAAAGACTCAGATCATTTCTGCCAATGGTTGTTGGAGGATTTCCGTTACGAGAATGCAACAGTTATGCTTGCGCCTGCAACAGGCTTCTACTCTACTCCAGGATCAGGAAAGGATGAAGTAAGAATTGGATACGTGCTCAATTTAACGGATCTTCAAAAATGCGTAGACATCCTTCGCGAAGCACTCAAAGTTTACCCAAACAAAAAATAAACAACACTCTATGAGCCTATTGGTTATCGGCACAGTTGCCTTCGACGCCATTGAAACCCCATTCGGTAAAACCGATAAAATTGTAGGTGGTGCAGCGACCTTCATTTCGCTAGCTGCTTCCTATTTCACTTCAAAAATCAATTTGGTTTCGGTAGTTGGCGACGACTTTCCACAAGAAGCTATTGCGATGTTGCAGAAACGTAAGGTAAACACCGACGGTTTGCAGATTAAGCAAGGAGAGAAAACTTTCTTTTGGAGTGGGAAATACCACAACGACATGAATTCTCGCGATACACTTGACACACAGCTCAACGTGTTGGCGACTTTCGATCCAACCATTCCTGCTGAATATCAAGACTGTGAGTTCTTGATGTTGGGAAATCTTGCACCATCTGTTCAACACCAAGTGTTGGATCGTTTGGCTAACCGTCCGAAATTGGTTGTGCTCGACACCATGAATTTCTGGATGGACATTGCGCTTGATGAACTTACTTCCTTGTTGAAGCGCGTTGATGTGCTTACAATCAATGATGAAGAAGCGCGTCAACTTTCAGGTGAATATTCTTTGGTGAAGGCTTCTCAGAAGATCCTAGCGATGGGGCCGAAATATTTGATCATTAAAAAAGGAGAGCACGGTGCACTGTTGTTTAACAGCGACCAAGTGTTCTTCGCTCCAGCCCTTCCATTGGAAGAAGTATTCGATCCAACCGGCGCTGGCGATAGCTTTGCAGGTGGTTTCATCGGATACATTGCAGAAACCAAAGACATTTCGTTCGACAATATGAAGCGTGCCGTGATCTTTGGATCAGCAATGGCATCATTCAGTGTGGAGAAATTTGGAACTGAAAGAATCCAAAATTTGAATAGTGTAGAAGTGGATGAACGCGTTCAGCAATTCATCGACTTGGTTCAATTTGATATTTCGTTGGTTGAATAACCCAATCAACTAGAAAAGAAAAAGCTCCACCGTTGCGAAACAGTGGAGCTTTTTTATTGGAGTTCTGTGTGATTAAAGAGAATCTACAACACTGAGGATCTTGTCGTAATCAGGCTCAACAGTAATGTCTGGCGTGATTTCAACGTGACGGATTTTGTTGTTTTTATCTACAACAAAAACGGTACGTGCAATGAGACCTTTTAATGGTCCGTTGGTCATTTCGGTATTGTATTCTGAACTGAAATCGTTGTAACGGAAATCTGATGCCGGAACAATGTTGGTGAGGCCTTCAGCTTCGCAAAAACGCTTCATGGCAAAAGGAAGATCCTTAGAAACTATAATTCCAACCACACCCTCTTTTGCATTTAGTTTTTCGTTGAATTGGCGTGCTTCTCTTTGACAAACGCCAGTATCTAGGCTAGGCAAGCCGATCAATACTTTTACTTTGTTATCGAAGTCGTAAAGTGAACTTTCAGTTAAATCAATTTTTACAAAAGTGAAATCGAAAGCATTTTCATTCACTTCAGGAAGGTCGTCGATCAAATCGATTGTGTAACCTTTAAATGCAGTACTATTGAGTGGCATGATGTTTTAAATTTTCAGCAAACCTAAGGAATTTATCAGCGATGTGTGGCGCAACTTATTTGGTGTTGAAAAGTTCATCCACACTTTGGCGTGTAACAGCGTGATAACCCGACCGGTGGCGTTTATAAACATCTTTTGCTGTTGAATAGATCTCTGGTTTTCGGCTCATGGCACGGTACAATGGGAGGACGAATTTTCTTCGGCCAACGCTTCCTAAAAACTGGTCTGTATCGTCTGCCGATGAAGCGTCACCAGCAGCAATTCGATTCATCAGCCAAGCAAAGCGAATTTCTGAGTTGCCATGTTTCGACAATCCGAAATCGCTATTCATTTGATCGGCCAGCGACTGTTCCATCATTGGATCTAAAGATCTGATGAAATGTAACCATTCGTGGGTCGACCAATCTTTCACGGGCAAATCCTTGGTTGATATTTGCTTTGATTGGAAGCGATCTGCCAGTTTTTCCACTGCAGCAAATTTTGCAGAAGCTGGTGGTTTAACAATTGATGGAAGTCCTGGCTCGAAGATAAACTGGAGCATTACAGCTTCAACTTCAGCCGATAAGGCTAACTTCCTTTTAGCATACTTAATAAACTTGTCGGTGTCCATTCCTTTGAAGGTGAACTCCTTGAAATATGCCGTAAGAAACAAGTCGAACTTTTCTCGACCTACCTGACTTTCAAGATATTCGAGCAACAAGCAACCTTTTTCGTAGGCAATATCCGACATGCCATCGTCGGGATCACGGCCTTCGAGTTTGAGTTTCAATTTGGTGTCTTCGGGTGCGTCTTTGAGTTCTTCAAGGGTTTCTTTTAGATCGTCGAAACCCAATACCGACAGCATCATGGCGTAATCTTTCCCGTAAAGAGCTTCCATAATTCGGCGTTCGAAATACACCGTAAATCCTTCATTGAGCCAGAAATCATCCCAGGTGGAATTGGTGACTAAATTTCCCGACCAGCTGTGTGCTAACTCATGTGCAATCAAGGATGTAAGCGATCCATCGCCTGCTATAATTGTGGGTGTTGCAAAGGTGAGTCGAGGATTTTCCATCCCGCCGAAGGGGAAAGAAGGCGGAAGCACAATCACATCATAACGTCCCCAAATGTACGGCCCATAAAGCTTTTCGGCTGCAATGAGCATTTTCTCCATGTCGGCAAATTCGGTAGCGGCCTTTTGCAACTGTTCGGGTTCTGCATACACACCGCAGCGTTTCCCGATTGGAGAAAACTGAAGATCGCCCGCCGCAAGGGCAATCAGATAGGCTGGAACAGGTAGTTCCATGCGAAAATTGTAAACGCCTAATTCGTTTTTTTCCTGTGGATTTGTGCCACTCATCACCGCCATGAGTTCTTTGGGAAGCGTGATCGAGGCGTCCCAAGTGAATCGGATACCCGGAGAATCCTGCAAGGGAATCCAAGTTCTAGTAAGAATTGCTTGGCCTTGCGTGAAAAGAAATGGATGTTTTTTGGCAAAGGTTTGTTCTGGATCGAGCCACTGAACGGCGTCTGACGATTTTGTGGTTTTGTATTTCACAGTAACAAACTTGGTTTCAGGCAACAATTCGATGGTGAGTGATCGGCCAAGAAAAGGAATTTCATCGCCTAATTTGTAACTCGCTTTTCGGCCATCGTCGAGCGTAACTGCTAATATTTCGAGGTTTTTAGTGTCGAGAATTACTTGGTTCGATTTGGTTTTTCTGTCTAAATCGAGCTTGGCTGTTCCTGTGGCGATCTTTTGTTCGAAATCGAGTTGAAGTTGGAGGCTTAAATGCCTTACTACAACTTCCTCAGGACGAGCAAAAGTGTGTTGATCTCTGGCAGAGAGGATATTGGCGATCATCAGCAAAGCAGTAAAAAGATAAAATTTGATTCTCATAGGTGGGAAATAAAAAGGGCCTCCAACAACGTTGAAGGCCCACAAAATTATTGAAGTTGATCTTATTCTTTAAACACCATTACGTAACCTTTGAGAGGTTCGGTACCATCGTTAGGTTCAACAACGTAGAAATAAGTTCCGGAAATGAGTGCATCATCGCCCGACCAGTTGTTTTTGTAATCAGTTTGCTCGAATACTTTTTTGCCCCATCTTGAATAAAGGTATACAATGCTTCCAGGGAAGTACTCAATATTTTGTATGGTGAAAAAGTCATTCTTTCCATCTCCATTTGGAGAGAAGGCATTGCTGGCTTTTAGATCACAGTTTTGTACGGCGACTTCCATTGAGTCGAAAGCGGTTACACCGCACTGATCGGTTACTTGAATGAAATATGTTGAAGTTACCGTTGGACCAGCTACAGAAATCGAGTCATTTAGTGCGTTAATCGGAGCTGGACCTGACCAAACATAAGTGAAGCCTCCGGCACCACCTTCAGGATAAGGAATTAGCGTAGCCTCTGAATCTTTACTGCAGATAATTGTGTCGTTCGTGGTAACGATTAAGGTGTCGAAAACTGGAACATTCACTATAAATGAATCAGTCACAGAAATTCCACAAGCATCGGTTGCAGTGTAGGTGAATACTGTAGTGTCTGTAGCGGTAACGGAAATTGTATCGGTGTTTTGTCCGTTCGACCATGCAATATTGTGCGGCAATAAACCACCTATAGTGAAGGCTTCAATGTTGATTGTATCGCCAGAACAAATGATCGTGTTTTGCGAAACACTGTTGATGGTATCGTAATTTAACGTTACAACCACAGTGTCTAAGAAAGGTGAATTAGGACAATTTAATGCGTCCGTAACTGACACTGGGAAGGTTTGTGATTCGGTGATTGGGACATTGATCGTTGGGGTGATTTGACCATCGTTGGCCCACTGATAATTGTATGGCGCATAACCGTTAGAAGGAATTAGACCGACAGTATAATTGGCTTGTGGACAATCAAGAGTATCGCTTAATGGTTGCAAGTTTATCAAATACGGATCACGAATTTTAAGTTCTCTTTCAACAAAAATCGTGTCGCCGCATTGGTTAATTACTTGAAAAGCGATGATCAGACTTTCGTAACCATTGGTTCCTTCTGCAATTCCATCATCCACTGGTTGAAGCACGTAATAAAGAGAGTCAACACCTGGAAGGAACGTTAAAGTATCAGGCAAACCGAGATAATCGTCGCCATTTGAAGCTTCGCCAGAGTAAAACACCGGAATAACAAGCGTATCGGTGCTTAAATTTCTTCTGAAAACCAATTGGCCTTCGATACATCCTTCAATTACAGCCGAATCGGGGAGTAAGTTCGCGATATTCACAGCAGGTACAGAAGAGCTGAAGGATTCAGATTCTAGAAATACCCAAGAATCTAACGACGTGTCGCTTCCATTGGCGATTACAAGTTTAATGTGGTAGGTTTCTCCACAAATTACTTGCGCTTCGCAAAGCAAAGGTGTTGTTGTGCCCACGATTGCAAAATTTTGAGCCGCCGAATTGTCTACATAAAATTGTGTGTTATTTAAACCGCCTGGAGGACAAGCACCTTGGTCGGAAATTCCGTCGTTTATGGTATTAATCCCAACAGGTAGGTTGGTTCCTGGCACGAGCGCAAGATTGATTGCATTGTTTGTGTAAGTACCGTTAATACCAGGCCCGCTAAGGAAGAAACCGAATGCATCAAAAAAATCAGAGCACACGTATGAGTTGTATTCTTCAGAACCGAAAACATAGCTGAATTTGAGGGAGTCGCCAGAAGGGATAAAATCAAATTCGATTACAGAAACATTGTTTGTTAGGTTGGGGAAACCTTGCAAAACGCCCAAACTTTGAAGAATTTCATTTAAATCTGGATCATTCACGCTATTGATCGTGTTGGAACCTGATGTTGAAAGAGAACCTGGATTTGCAGGTGAACCAATAAAATTAAAAGGATCTGCGGCATCCATCATTGTTGGAATATTTCCCGTGGTCATCACGATACCGTTAGGAAGACCTAATCCAACCGAATTACCGCCAATAAAACGACCTACCTGATTAGGATCTCCAAGCGTCGTGATGTTTGAAACCTGAACACCTGCGCCAACCAATACATTTTGAACAAGGTCTGCAGCTGGTTGAACTGTGAAGGTAACCTGCGCTGAAATCGAGCTAGACAAACCAAATATCAAGATGGCTGATGAGATTGCTGATAGTATATTTCGCATAAAATCTTCTTTAGAAGGGTCGTAAATTTAGTTATTAACAATGAATTAAAAAGGAATGAATGAAAAAACTCTGTAATTCAGTTAATCTGCTGTTAAAGATGCAAAGAGTGTCCAGTTTGATGCATTCCTATGGGAATAAAATCAAGGTGCTGCGAGAAAATATGTTTGGGTTGAGTCGGGCGATGGCTCTTCCAATCCCGAAACCGTAAACTCTTGCCAAGAACCATTACAGATGGTGCGTTTCGGAGGCTCTGATGAATTCCAAAAAATCGGCATTTCGAAACCTTGAAGTGCATTATTGATTCGGTATTTTACCACAAATCCGCTTTCTGTTTTTCGAACGTAGTACTCCAAAATGGGAGGTTTGGCCAAAGTGAGGTACTGGTAAAAAAATACAGGCGAGACCCCTTCAAGGTTTGCACTAAACCAATTCACAAGCATTTCGGTGCTTACTTTTTGAAACTTCATCGAGACTGCAAAGTCCTTCAAAACTTTTTCCCATTGTTCATTCGTACTGGCAAACGCGCTCAAGGTGTGCACCATCAACGCACCTTTGGTGTACATATCAATTCCACTGTCTTTTTTCCCTAAAATCGGATGGATATTGTCTACCAATCTTTTCTTGGCGTTGATGTACTTTAGTGCTGCTTGTGCACCAAATCGGCAATTCACATAGACCATTTCGGCATAGGTGCAAAATGCTTCTTGCATCCAAAAATCTTCTGGATTCATTGCAGTTACAGAATTCCCCCACCATTCGTGACCGCTTTCGTGGATCAAGATAAAGTCGAACAAGATGCCAACGCCCGAATAATCGGCACCGCCATAACCATCCTTATAACCATTTCCGTAGGCAATGGCGCCTTGGTGCTCCATTCCTGCGTAGGCAGTTTCGACCACCGAGAATCCATCATTTGAACATGGATACATTCCAAACGCATTTTCGAAACACTTCAGCATTGGAATCGTTTGCTGGAATTGCTTTTTCGCCTTTTCAAGGTTCACGCGCAGCGGATAGTAGGATATCTCGAGTTCTGATCCATCTGCACGTAACAGCTTCTCGCTGAAGTGTTCGTAATCGGCAATGTTTACGGTGATGTTGTAAAGATTGATTGGATACGTAGTTTGCCAAGTGGTGGTGCGAAGGTTTCCATATTCCCAATTGTGCACCAATTCGCCGTTGCCTTTGAAGAACAGGTCGCTTGGGTAAACAGCAGTAAACTCAACAGTATCGGCTTCTTGCAGATGATCTAAAGGTGCGGGCCACCATGTGTATGCTCCTTGGCCTTGACAGGAAACTCCAAGCCAGTTTTTCCCCGAAGGGTCTTTGCGCCACACCAAACCGCCATCCCACGGAGGGTTTTTAGCAGCTATTGGTTTGCCTGAATAATAAAGTTGAATTGTGTATCGACCTGCGGAATCCACTGAACAGGAAATTTTTTTTCCGTTGCGCTTCCAAGTGAAGCCTTCTGGGTGCTTCAATGAGTCGATTTTCAAGCCTTCGCCCACAAAAAGGGTAAACGTGTCGGCCTTGGCGAACTGCCATGTTTGAACGACAGATGCCTGAATGGTTTGATTGCTGAAATCAGGCTTGAACTGGAACAACAATGTTCGCAAATCTCCAGATTTACCCATTTGGGAAACCAAGAGCAGGAAGAGAAAAAATCCTTGCTTCATGCGCACAAGTAAGCTAAATTCTCACAAATAAAAAACGCCGGCCTTTGGAGCCAGCGTTCAGAGAACAAATTCTGTATATTTTACAATGAGCCTTTCTTCTCTACGCGACGAAGGGCTTCGGCAATTCCGATTTTATTGATGGTCTTCAAAGCTGAAGTTGACAGACGGATCGTGATCCATGCTTCTTCTTCAGGGATAAAGAATTTCTTAGTCACCAGATTCGGATTGAAACGGCGTCTTGTTTTACGGTGTGAAAAAGAAACGTTATTTCCGCTGAGGGCTTTCTTTCCGGTAAGTTGACAGATTCTTGACATGACCCAATTAGGTATTTCTTATTAAGGGGCGCAAAGTAACTAAATTGAATCCAAACAATCAAGCGTTACCGCAATTAATTCATGAGAAAATTTTTCTGCAGCTGAATTTCCATTTTACGGGATTGCATCAAGATGCGTAATTCATTGACTAGCCAAGTGATACGAAGATTCTCGGAACCTTGTGAGATCAACTCATATTTCTTGTCAGGATGAAAGTTAAGCAAAAGTGCTGCTGCATAGCTATCAGAAGGAATTCCAGAAGGAAGTTTCACTGGCTCTCCCTTTTTCAATTGAAGATATTCTAGCAACAACGGACGAAGCATCAACAATTTCTTCTCGCTAATGGAAGAATCTTCCCCAATTTCGATGTCGGCCATTGAATACAACTTGTCTTTTGGCGGAAGAATTTCGTTGAGCTGGAAGATCTTTTTTCCAACAACCGATATATCCATTTCACCGTCTGGATAGGTTGAAAAAATCGTTTTCACTTTAACTTCTGACCCAAAATGTTGCATCTTTCCTGCGTTCACATAAGGAATTCCGAAAGAGAAATCTTTGTCGCGGGCTTCGTTAACTAGCTGTTTGTAACGTGGCTCAAAGATGTGTAGATAGAACTCTTCACCCGGTAATATTACGGCTGAGAGCGGAAAAGCTGGAATAATTTTATTGTCCGTCATCTATCTAAAGATTGTTTTCAAATTAAACAAGAATTAACGGATATTGTTAATTCAATAAACAACAACTTTCAACAAATTTTTATGCTGGTTGATAAATCACTTTTTCAGATCGAAGCGTTGCGGGAAGCAGCAAAGAAAATTTCAGCAGGAACTGGCTATCAATGGGGCCACATGGGTGCTTGCAATTGCGGGCATTTAGCCCAAGAAATCTGCAACATGAATTCTGCCGACATCCACAGCGCAGCCATGAAAAGACACGGCGATTGGCGAGACCAATTGCGCGATTACTGTCCAGGAAGTGGATTGGCGATCGACGACATCATATTATATATGGAGGAAGCTGGATTTTCCATCCAAGATTTGATTAACCTTGAAAGGCTTGAAGATTCTAAGGTTCGCAGATTCATGGGCAGAGCGGAGTTGCGCCACAACAATCCTCAAGATGTGAAGGATTACCTCAACGCTTGGGCAGATATGTTGGAGGCAGAATACCTACAAAACTTGAAACTTCCACAGTTTAACCAAGTGCTTCAAACAGCTTGATGTAGCACAATTAGATGCTATCTTTGCAGCATTAAATAATCACCCACTGAAACAGGATCAACCCAAAAGAAAAGCACAGGAACGTGCAGTTCTGGCTGGTGTCGTAACGCGGCAACAATCAGAGCAAATGCTTACCGAATACCTTGATGAACTGGAATTTCTGGCCGAAACCGCCGGCGCTATTCCAGTGAAACGCTTCACCCAAAAATTGGATCATCCCGATTCGAAAACCTTTATGGGTTCCGGGAAACTCAATGATATTGTGGAGTTCATCAAGGCAGAAGACATCGATTTGCTGATTTTCGATGATGAACTTTCGCCGTCTCAACAGCGCAACTTGGAGAAAATTGCAGGTTGCAAAGTGATGGATCGGAACACCCTCATCTTAGATATTTTCGCAGGACGAGCTAGGACTTCACATGCGAAAACGCAAGTAGAATTGGCTCAATACCAATATATACTTCCTCGCTTAACGCGGATGTGGACCCACTTGGAACGTCAAAAAGGAGGAATCGGAATGCGCGGTCCAGGGGAAAGTCAGATCGAAACCGACCGCCGAATCATCAAAGACAAAATTGCGTTGTTGAAGGATCGTTTGCATCACATCGACAAACAGATGGCGACACAGCGGAAGAACCGCGGGGAATTGATCCGCGTAGCGCTGGTTGGCTACACGAATGTGGGCAAAAGTACCATCATGAATTTGGTGAGTAAATCGGATGTTTTTGCCGAGAATAAACTTTTTGCAACACTCGACACAACGGTGCGCAAGGTGGTTTTGGAGCAGATTCCGTTTTTGCTTTCCGACACGGTAGGTTTCATCCGCAAGCTTCCGACGCAACTGATTGAGTCGTTTAAATCGACGCTTGATGAGGTGCGCGAGGCGGATATTTTGATTCATGTGGTGGATATTTCGCATCCTTCGTTCGAAGACCATATTCGTGCAGTGAACGAAACCTTGAAGGATATCGGATCGCTGGATAAGCCAACCATCATGGTGTTCAACAAGATTGATGCGTTTACCTATGTGCAGAAAGAAGAGAGCGATTTGAGTCCGATCACCCGTGAGAATTTGTCGCTGGAAGACTGGAAACGCAGTTGGATGGCGCGTCACAATGATCCTGCGATATTCATTTCGGCAGTTGAAAAACAGAATATTGAGAAGTTTCGGAAGCTGTTGGTGGAGCAAGTTCGCGGGATGCACATGATTAGATACCCGAATTATATGCCGGGGCACATGCAGCAATTCATTGATTATGATGCCTTAGCGGAGCAATTCAACAAGGAGCAAAATTTTTCTCAAGAAGAGGAATAAATTTATCGGGATGTGTTGTGTGGGATTAACAAATCACTATATTTGCAGCCCTTAAAAAAAGAAAGTCAAAGTTATGGCTAAGAAAGGTAATAGAGTACAAGTGATTATGGAATGCACTGAGCACAAGACCAGCGGCGTTCCAGGTACTTCCCGATACATCACAACCAAGAACAAGAAGAACACTTCTGAGCGTCTCGAACTGAAGAAATACAACCGTATTTTGAAGCGTGTAACTGTTCACAAAGAAATCAAGTAATATTGCTTAACCATGGCTAAGAAAGTAGTTGCGACCCTGAAGACCGGTGCTGGTAAATCCTTCACTAAGGTTATCAAAATGGTGAAATCACCAAAGACTGGTGCTTACATCTTCAAAGAAGAAGTAGTACATAACGATCACGTGAAGGATTTCCTGAGCGAGAAATAATATATTTGAACTGTATTTTCATATAAGCTTCTTCCCAAAAGGAAGGAGCTTTTTTTGCTACTAAAAGATAAGATAACTCAGTATGGCTTTCTTCGGCTTATTTTCTAGAGAAAAGAAAGAAACCCTCGATCAGGGATTGGCTAAAACCAAGGAGAATTTCTTTTCAAAACTCACCAAAGCGCTTCTTGGAAAATCAAGCGTTGACGATGAAGTGCTCGACAATCTTGAAGAGATCCTCATCGGTGCCGACGTGGGCGTTGAAACCACATTGAAAATTGTAGCACGCATTCAAGAGCGCGTAGCACGCGACAAATACACTTCCACTTCGGAACTGAATCGGATTCTCCGCGAGGAGATTTCGGTATTGATGGAAGAAAACCGAAGCACAGACCAAACAGATTTCAATACACCTTTCAACGACCGCCCTTATGTGATCATGGTAGTAGGTGTGAATGGCGTGGGCAAAACCACTACCATTGCCAAATTGGCGCATCAATACAAATCAGCTGGAAAATCGGTGGTTTTAGGTGCTGCTGATACCTTCCGCGCAGCTGCAGTAGATCAAATTCGGATTTGGTCGGAACGTGTGGGTGTGCCTTTGGTTGAACATGGCATGAATGCAGATCCAGCAGCGGTTTCCTATGATGCCGTGTTGAAAGGGAAGAATGACCGTGCGGATGTTGTGATCATCGACACAGCAGGCCGTTTGCACAACAAAGTGAATTTGATGAACGAACTTTCGAAGATCAAACGTGTGATGCAAAAGGTAATTCCTGATGCGCCACATGAAATCTTGTTGGTACTTGATGCGTCTACGGGACAAAATGCCATTGAACAATGTAGGCAATTTACACAGGCAACTGATGTGAATGCTTTGGCACTTACCAAGTTGGATGGCACTGCAAAAGGTGGTGTAGTGATTGGTATTTCTGATCAATTCAAGATTCCAGTAAAGTATATTGGTTTGGGCGAAAAAATGACCGACCTGCAACTCTTCAACAAGTCTGAATTTGTGGATTCATTGTTTAAAGAGTAATCGTTCTATCACGAAAAAACATTTCGATTCTTAAAATTTCTCCCACTTCAATTGGCATAGAGCCAATACTTTGGAACAATTTCTGCAAAGTGGCTCGCCGAAAAAATTAACCACAATCTCTCATGAAAAACAACTTCTTAACCGCAATCTTATTGGCTACTAGTTCTTTAGGATTGCTTGCACAACCAACATTAACCACCAATTCTTCTCCACTTGTAGGCTTCACTTACTCAACCAGTCAGGTGGATCTTGGAAGCACTTCTGAAGGTCCTGCTGGAGCCAATGTAACTTGGGATTTTTCATCCCTGGCTGATACTGGTTTGGTGAACACATTCAACTTTGTGGATCCAGCTGGCCTACCTGATGCAGCAAGTTTCCCAACAGCAACAATCGCATACTCAGGATTGCTCGAAGGCGTTGAGTTTAGTGCATTCTTGAGAAATTCTGCCACTGCTTTCGAATTGCTCGGAAGCGCTATTTCTTCTCCATTTGGCAATTTTGTTATTCCTTTCTCAGATCCAATGAAGCTGTTCAGCTTCCCTACCACTTTCAATTCAACCTTTAGCGATACTTACAGAAACGGCTTTACTGCCGATTTCGGATTTGCAAGTACTACAACATCAACCACTGGAACAATGAGTGCAGAAGTTGATGGTTATGGTACTTTGATCACATCATCAGGCACCTATAGCAATGTCTTGAGAATGAAGAAGTATGATGTTTCTTTCGACACTTCTTTGACTTCCATTGGTGGAGAAGAACAGCCAGCAACTTACTCAGAGAATCGTTCTTTTTCATACGAATGGGTGGTTGTATCGAACGGAGAATCCATCCCAGTGTTTGTAATTACAACCGATACATCAATCACGGATTTGGAAGAAACCTATTCAAGATCTGCTTCGCACAGCTATTCAGACGAGTTTACAGGTATTCAGCAAACAGAAACAACCGATTTCCTTTTGTTCCCAAATCCAACCGAAGGCAAATTCGTAGCCACTGTTTCTAAGCAGATTCGCGAGATTCAAATTTGCGATATCACTGGAAAAACTGTTCAAACATTTGCACCTGATGCAGACCAGTTAAACGATGTACAAGAATTCGACATCACCAATTTACCCGCAGGAATTTACTGGGTTCGTCAAATTGGTGCGAATACCACACTTACCAAAAAGTTGGTTCGCCAATAATTTTAGAAATACCTGAGCGGAAAACCACCGGATGCACCTGATGCTTCGGTGGTTTTCATTTTTTGGGCAGTCGAATTGCTTACCTTTGCCCACCTTATTGCAGAAATTTACAGCATCCGATGAAGACCAAAACCCTCAAAAAGAATAAAGTGAACGTTGTAACCCTCGGGTGTTCGAAGAATCTATACGATTCGGAAGTGCTGATGGGACAATTGAAAGCCAACAAATTTGAGGTCGAGCATGAATCAACAAAAGACGATTCGGCGATTGTAATTATCAATACTTGTGGGTTTATCGACAATGCCAAGCAAGAATCTATCGATACAATCTTGCGTTATGTGGATGCGAAGGAAGATGGATTAGTAGAGAAAGTATATGTAACCGGCTGTTTAAGCGAGCGTTACAAGCCTGAATTAGAAAAAGAAATTCCAGAAGTAGATGCTTGGTTTGGAACCCGCGATTTGCCTAGGTTGCTCAAAACCTTAAAAGCAGATTACAAGCACGAATTGGTGGGCGAAAGGTTGATCACTACACCTGCGCACTATGCATATTTTAAGATTTCTGAAGGATGCGATCGCCCATGTTCATTTTGTGCGATTCCATTGATGCGCGGCGGCCATGTGAGTATTCCGATGGAAACGCTGGTGGAACAAGCGAAGCATTTGGCGAAAAATGGAACGAAGGAATTGTTGTTGATCGCTCAAGACTCAACCTACTACGGATTAGACATCTACAAGGATCGCAAGCTAGCCGAACTTATGCAGCGCCTATCCGACGTAAATGGGATTGATTGGATCCGTTTACACTACGCCTTCCCATCTGGATTCCCTACCGATGTGTTGGATGTGATGCGCGAGCGTGAAAACATTTGCAAGTATTTGGACATGCCGCTTCAACACGTGAGCGACAACATGCTCAAATCGATGCGCCGTGGAACAACCCGCAAGAAAACAACCGAATTGGTGAATCTGATTCGTGAAAAAGTTCCAGGAATTGCCTTGAGAACGACCCTTATCGCTGGTTATCCGGGAGAAACTGAAGCAGATCATCAAGAAATGCTTGAATGGGTGCAGGAAAGTCGCTTCGAGCGCTTGGGCGTTTTTACCTACAGTCACGAAGAAAACACCCATGCACACACCTTGGTGGATGATGTTTCGGATGACGAAAAACAAGCCCGTGCAGAAGCGGTGATGGATGTGCAACAAGGTATTTCTGCCACTTTGAATCAAGAAAAAGTGGGACAAACATTCAAGGTTTTGTTCGACCGAAAAGAAGGCGATTATTTCATTGGAAGAACAGAGTTCGATTCTCCAGAAGTAGACAATGAAGTGTTGGTGAAAGCTGATGCTTCTACGTTTTTGCGCATTGGAGATTTTGCGGATATCCACATCGAACGTGCCGAAGAATTTGATCTTTACGGAACACCAGTAATCAAATAATTAGCTCGTAAGTTAATCCCTCTGCATGAAAGCCCGATGTTTTAGCATTCCGGTTACAGAAACTGGCAAGATTCAAAAAATGGCCAGCGATTACCTCAAAGGCGATCCGTTTTTCGACAGCTTGTTCGCAGTTCGTCCGACGCTAGAATCATTCGATCAGCTAATTGAACAACGCAAAAGTTTCTCCTCCTCTTCGAGGGAAGTTTTGGCTACAGTGCTTCGTGAACAGTACGACCAGAGTGGAATCGACGATCCAAATAGTCTGGAGATTATCGACTCTTTGCGCATTGCGGATACATTCACTGTAACCACAGGACAACAAACGGGCATCCTGCTTGGACCGATGTACACTGCCTTGAAGATTCTTTCGGCAATTTCGTTGTCGAGGAAACTGAAGGAGCTTCATCCAACCAAGAATTTCGTTCCTGTGTTTTGGATGGCCACTGAAGACCACGACATTGCAGAGATCAACCATGCCTATGTGAATGGCAAGAAGTTGAATTGGCATACCACTCAAACAGGCGCAGCAGGACGATTGAGTACTTCAGACGCGAAAGATTGGTTGAACGAATTTGCTCAATTGGCGGGAGGTTCGGAAGATGCAAAAGCCATCATTCAGTTGGTGAACAATGCCTATTCGCGCAACAATTTGAGCGATGCTACACGGGTTCTTGCGCATGGCTTGTTTGGAAAATATGGCTTGATTATACTCGATGCAGATGACCGCAGATTGAAACAACTGTTTGCGCCAATCATTGCGAAAGATATCCTAGAACAAGTGAGTTATCATGCATCACAGCAGGCAATTGAAAAACTCGAATCGCGCTACAGTGTGCAAGTGAATGGAAGAGAAATCAACTTCTTCTACCTCAGTGAGGGGAAACGGGAGCGCATTGTGGTTTCAGGCGAAGGTTTTTCAACGCAATCACAGGATGTCAACTGGGCTTCAAGGGACGAATTAACGACAGAAATTGGCGCCTATCCGGAACGCTTCTCACCCAATGTGATGATGCGCCCAGTGTACCAAGAAACCATCCTTCCCAATCTTGCCTATTTCGGCGGTGCGGCAGAAGTGGCTTATTGGCTCGAACTGAAACCCGTTTTCGATGCCCATCTAGTGCCCTACCCTGCCCTATTGTTGCGCAATTCGGCCATGGTGGTGGATGCTGTAAATGTGCACCGAATGGAAAATGCAGGATTATCACCTGCGAATTTGTTTGATGACCAAGTAAAGTTGGAACAACAGGCTGTTATCCAAGATGCAGATGGCGATTTAACCTTGCAAGATCAAAAGGAAAAGCTTCAGTTGTGGTTAGATGAAATGGCTGCTCGGGCAGCTTCAATTTCCTCATCCATGCAATCTTCCACAGAAGCATTTGGTGTGAGGTTATTGCACCAAACCGACCGGCTAGCCGCTAAATTTATCCGCGAAGCGAGAAAGCACGAAAGCGAAAGCCTTGCGAGAATTCGCGCCTTGTTTGCCGAACTTTATCCCGACGGAAAACTCCAAGAAAGAAAAGAAACGATTTTCACGTACATGCTGCTTCATGGTAGCGAAATTCTGGACGAGTTGCTTGAATGCCAAAGTCCTATCGGTAATGAATTTATCGTGCTAATGATCGATTAAACAGCAAAATAATTAACTTGTCGGCGAAATGTTTCATCGTATGCCTAGAATTTTACGCTCCGCTTTAATTGTATTGCTTGTTTTTTCAGGGTTTACAGCCTCTGCACAAAACTGCATCGAAATAGAAAGTATCCTTGTAGATGCTTGCGATGGCGGTAATTTTTCTAGTGACCCTGAAGGAAATAATGAAATGTTTCGTTTCAAAACTGGACCAAATCCAATTTCGATCCTTGAAATTACTTTACCAAACTTATGGCCGTCTGGCTCTCCAAATAACCTAGTTTATAACGGTTGGATTCAAAACTCTACCACTCAAGCAAAAACAGCTGAGCTCAATGCTACTATTCAAAATCAATGTGGATTTTTACTAGAGCCAGTCGAAGGAATTATACCAGAAAATAGTCGTGTAATTGCTATTACAAGCTACAGTGTATCTTCAACATTAAACTCTTTTGCTAACTTAACAGATACGCTATTTATTATTTATCACAATGTGTCAGGTGTTGCGGGTGGCCACTTTCTCAACTTTACAGCTGGAAACCCTCAAGAACAAATACTAACGATTCAAATTGGCGGTGTTAATGGTTGTACAGAGCAAGTTTCTTATTTAAGAGGCAGTTTAGTTGATTTAAATGGGAACAATATAGTTCAGAATGGAGCTTACGTAGATTTCACACCCGATGGAACGCCAACCTACGGAAACACTGGTTGTCAGGCACCATTTGAACCATTCTCCGCTGATTGGACCAATCCCGGCCCGTTTTGTCAAACCAGCGCGCCTGTTGACCTTACCACATTTATCACAGGAAGTCTCGGTGGAACCTTTACTGGTCAAGGTGTTACAGGCAACACCTTCGATCCGGCAGGATTAAACGGCGTAATTCAAATCACCTACACGGTTGTCCCAACCAACGATTGTAATACCATTCCCGCAGAAGTGACGCAAGACATCACCGTTTCGCCGAGCGTGGATGCTACATTTACAAATCCTGGAACCATTTGCGGTGCCGATGTTGGCACGATCAACCTCAACACACTCGTGACTGGAACACCTGGCGGAAACTGGGCTGGGAGTGGCGTTTCGAATGGAATTTTGAATGTAACAGGTCAAAATGGATCGGTTACAGTTACCTACAATGTTGGTTCAGGAACCTGCGTCGACACTGAAAGTCAAACCTTCAATATTATCAATTTAAGCACACCGGTTGTAAGTGGACAAACTGTTTATTGCAACGGCGATGCTCCACAAGTCCTCACTGCTTCGGGCGATGCAGGGGCAACAGTTACATGGTTTGCTGATGCAGGCTTGTCGCTTGAATTGGCTAGCAGCAACACCTTCACACCATTGAATAACCAATCAACAACCTACTACGTGCAACAAACGCAAGACGGTTGTTCGTCGGACTCTGTAGCGGTTGAAGTAGAATTTTCGGTGGTAGAAGTTCCAACGGGCGATACGCTTTACCGTTACTGCGTGGATGGAGCGATTCCGACAGCTTCGGTATCTTCATTAGGAGCGATCAATTGGTACACCAACAGCAACCTGAACACACCAATCGGATCTGGAACTACCTTCACCACTTCACAAGAAAGCGATACGCTGTATGTAACCTCTACGGTTGGTGCATGCGAAAGTGAGCCACTGGTTGTAATCATCGAAAAAGTAGATTCGACCACTGCACTGATTTCTGCTTTCGATGGAACTGATTTGTGTCCAGGCGATCCACTCGAATTGTCATCTTCCAGCGCTGATCTCAATGAGTGGAGCACAGGATCAAACACGCAATCTATCACCGTGGAAGTGGCAGGCAACTATACCCTCACGCGGGAAGGCTTCTGCAACACGGCAACCGATCAGATCGCTATCACCGGTTTACCGGTAACCACCGATTTTATTACCGATGTAGATTCGGGATACACTGTGCTTCCTGTAAATGTGAACGACCTGACGATCAACGGAGAAACCTGTTCATGGTACCTCAACGATTCGTTGTTGGCATTTACTGCACCGGGAACGATTACCTTCCCCGATTCGGGCACTTACGAACTGAAATTAATTTGCACCAACAGCACTGGATGTATTGATTCTACAAGCAAAACGATCAAAGTGCTTACCGACAAATTGATTCTTGTGGTGCCGAATGTGTTTAGTCCGAACGGCGACAACCTCAACGAGCTTTTCAAGGTGAAATACAATGCTGTAAAGACTTTCCAGGCGCGTGTATTTACCCGTTGGGGAAAGATGTTGTATTCTTGGGATGTTGTGAGTGGTGGCTGGGATGGCACGTTTAACGGGGAAAAGATGAATGATGGGACTTATTTCTACATCATCAACGGTACCGATGTCAAGGACCAACCATTTGAAGAAAAAGGCACAGTGACCTTGTTGGGAAATTGATCACTCCACAGCTTCCAAACTTTCCAAACTGGCGATCGTCTTTAAATTTCCGAACATCACCTTGGCTTTGTTGCCTTGAATTTCCTCTACAAGTCCGGTTTGACGGCCTTTGAGCAACTTCACCTTCGAGCCAACAACAATTTGAAGCTTTTTCTTTTCGAGCTCTTGTAATCGCTTCTTTTCCTTTTTCGCCTCTTGCGCCTTGTTGATTTTCTTCAGCTTCTCGGCCGACATAGCCTTGGTAATCTTCTGCATCACCGCTTTTTTATCTGCAGCTGAGCCTTCCCATTCCTTCATCCAACCTTTAAACTTCTTGCCCAATTCCATCAACTTGTGGTCGTCTTCTGCAGAAGCATTTTTCTTCTCCATGCGCTGCTTCCACTTCTCGTAAAGCTCGTCGTACTTCGTTTTGCTGGCTTCTGCTTGAAGTTGTTTCTCATCAAACAATAGCGCCAACCGCTTCAATTCTTGCTGCTTCTGGTGTAATTGCTGCAACAAGCTATCTAGTGTAAGTTTGTCGTTGGTGGTTTTCTCGCGCGCTGCTTCAATCACTTTAGTTGGCAAACCAGCCTTTTCGGCGATGACATACGTGTATGAACTTCCGGGTTGTCCAACCACCAAACGGAACATCGGCATCAACGTTTCGTCGTCGAACAACATGCAAGCATTCTCCACGCCATCCAATCGTTCCGCTGCCAATTTGATGTTCATGTAGTGTGTAGTGATCACGCCCAAAGCCTTGTTCGCCGACAATTCCTCCAAGATTGCTTCTGCAATGGCACCGCCCAATTCGGGATCTGTACCTGTTCCAAATTCATCAATCAACACCAAAGTTCTTCGGTCGGCAAACTGAAGGAAATACTTCATCTTGGCCAATCTCGAACTATATGTACTTAACTCATATTCAATCGACTGACTATCTCCAATGTCGGAAAACATCCGATGAAAAATGCCCATTTCAGATTTCTCGGAAGTCGGTACCAACAAACCACTTTGCCACATCATTTGGAGCAATCCAACGGTCTTCAAGGCAATCGATTTTCCACCTGCATTTGGCCCTGAAATAACGACCAGGCGCTGGTTTCCATCCAAACTGCAACTCATCGGAACCACCGATTTTCCCGATGCCTTATTCTGAAGCACCAACACAGGATGTCGCGCATCAATCAACCTTACCAGCGATTTCGTAGTGAAAGCAGGCATGGTGGCATTAAGTTCCTGCGCCGACAAAGCTTTGGCACGTGAAAAGTCAAGTTCAGCAAGGGCTTCCTGAGAATCTTCAATGAGTGGTTTGAATGGCCGAAGTCGCTTCGTTAGATCGTGCAGGATGCGCATAATCTCTCGTCGTTCTTGGCTTTGCAGCTCGAAAACTTCGTTGTTCAGATCCACCGTTTCGAGAGGTTCAATAAAAGAAGTTTTCCCAGTATCCGAACTGCCTTGAATGAGCCCCTTCACACTGCGCTTTTGCTCGGCAAGCACACTAAGTACGCGCCTTCCATTGTAAATACTTTCTTCAGTATCGGCGAGCCATCCAAGCTTTTTCAGCTTCGTAAGTTGCGCCCGAAATACTTTATCGAGCTCGCGTCTTGAATCATTCAAACTCTTCCGAATCTGTGCAAGTTCCTTTGACGCAGACGTTTTCACTTCCCCAGCAGTATCCAAAATTTCATCGATCGGCTGGATGATTTCGTTGGTGAAATAAACCTTCTCGAAAATGCCACAAAGTGCCGGAAGGACAGATTTTTTATCCGACAGGTACTTCACCAAACTGTTCGTGGTATCGCTCAAATCGCGGATGGCGAGCAGTTGTTTTTCAAGCAAAGTTGATCCGCTGATGCCCCAAAGGGATATTTCACGGCTCACATCTGTAAACGAACTGGCTGGGAAGTAAGAGCCAGTGCGCATCAAATCGAGCAGTTCCTTGGTTCTGTGCAGGAGTGGAAGGATCGCATCCGCCGTGTTAAGCGGCGTTAAATTGCGGGCTTTCTCTTTGGCCTGGTGACTACGGCAGAAGCCTTCAACCTGGAATTTAATCCGATCGAATTCGAAGCGTTGATGCGAGTCTTCAGGGTAAATGCGCATGGTGGAAAGGTAAAAAGACCCAATGGAAACAGCAAGCCGTTAAAAGGGTTCGAAATTTCTTGCAATAGATCATTTCGACTTAACTTTCGGCCATGGAAAATGAGCGTATGAAATTCAATGTGCGGGTGTACGGTTTGGTGATTAACGATAAAAATGAATTGCTCGTTACCGATGAATATTGTCAGAACCGCTACATGACTAAGTTCCCTGGCGGGGGATTGGAGTTCGGAGAAGGCTTGATCGATGGGCTCAAACGCGAGTTTATCGAAGAATGCAACGAACATGTAGAGATCATAGAACACTTCTACACCACAGATTTCTTTGTAGAATCGATGTTCCGTGGAGGCGGACAATTGATTTCGATCTACTACCGATGCAAATTCGTGAACGAACCGAAATTCAAGGCACTAGATTCACCCCATGAAGGCATACCAGAAATCAACGACAGCGTGGGATTCAGATGGATTCCTTTAGAAGAAATCACGACCGAACATGTTACCTATCCGATCGACAGAAAAGTGATCGAGATGTTAAAAAATCCCTTGAGCTAAATCCGAGATTCTGTAAAATCTATGTCCTCGGACTAAAGTCCGAGGCTGCGAGTTCCCTGAAAAGATCGTCTTGATTCCCCGCAACCCAGGACTTCAGTCCGGGGATGAAAACACCAACTTAACGATTATCACCATCCAGCAAGCCGCCCAATCCGCCGAGCAGGCTACCTTCTTCCTTACCACCGCGTGAATACATCAACACGCGACCAGCTAAACGGCTAAATGGAAGCGATTGGATCCACACTTTACCTGGACCGCTGAGTTGCGCAAAGAACACCCCTTCACCACCGAAAAGTGTGTTTTTGATGCCTCCCACGAATTGGATGTCGTAATCGATTGTTTGCGTAAATGCTACGATACAGCCGGTATCCACACGAAGGATTTCTCCTGGTTGCAATTCTCTTTCGATGATTGTTCCGCAACTGTGCACGAAAGCCCAGCCGTCGCCTTCGAGTTTCTGCATGATGAAACCTTCACCTCCGAAGAGACCCGTTCCTAGACGCTTTTGAAACTCGATGCCCACTGCAACTCCTTTGGCAGCGCAGAGGAATGCATCTTTCTGACAGATCACTTTGTTGCCGAACAAGGTTAAATCGAGAGGGATAATTTTCCCCGGATACGGGGCTGCAAAATGCACATGCTGCTTGCCTTCTCCAAGATTCGTATAGGCAGTCATGAATAAGCTTTCGCCAGTTAGTACCCGCTTTCCAGCAGAAATCAATTTACCGAAAAAACCTTGTTGAGCGCGACCATCACCAAAGATAGTTTCCATTTTAATGGCTGAAGACATCATCATCATCGAACCAGCTTCAGCAATAACTGTTTCCTGAGGATCGAGTTCAATTTCAATACATTGCATCTCTTCACCGATGATGCGATAATCAATTACATGCGAATTACTCATGAGAATAAATAGTTTAAATGAAAAAGCCGGCGTTGAAACCGGCTTGAATTTTTTATTTAGTTGTTGAGCATCACAGGCATAACGAGCATCAATAGATCTTCGTCGGCGTCTGGAGTTTCAGACTCTGGAAGTAAAATCCCTGCTCTGTTCGGAGCGCTCATATTTAAGGTAATGCGATCTGTTTCGAGGTTACTCAACATTTCGTTGATGAACTTAGAGTTGAACGCAATTTCCATGTCTTCACCTTCGTACTGACAAGCCAAGCGCTCAGATGCTGAATTTGCGTAATCCAAGTCTTCCGCAGTTAACTGAAGTTCAGAACCTTGGATGTTCAATTTTACTTGGTTTGTGCTCTTGCTTGAGAAGATCGCCACACGACGAATTGAGCTCATCAAGTCTTGACGTTGCATGCTCAAACGGAATGGATTTTCTTTTGGAATAACAGCTTCGTAGTTCGGATAACGACCATCGATGAGGCGACAAACCACGCGGATTTGATCGAATGAGAAAGATGCGTTTCTGGTGTTGAAATCAATCGTTACGTCACCATCAACATAACCAAGGAGGTTCTTCAACAAGTTCAAAGGCTTCTTTGGAATGATGAAAGATGCTTCACTTTCTGATTTCACATCATTGCGGCGATAGCGCACCAAACGGTGAGAATCGGTTGCCACCATGGTGAGATTTTCAGAACCAACTTGCATGAAAACGCCCGACATCACTGGACGAAGATCGTCGTTTCCAGTTGCGAAAATGGTTTTGTTGATACCACTGTAAAGAATCGAAGCATCCATCTTGAATCTTGTACCATCTTCGATTTCAGCAATTTTCGGAAACTCTTCAGGATCGTGACCGTGCAATTTGTATTTACCATAACCTGATGCGATTTCCACACCAAAGGTTTCAGGATTAATAATGAAAGTAAGTGGTTGCTCAGGGAAACTCTTCAACGAGTCGATGAGCATTTTTGCAGGAATGGCAACGCGGCCAGGCTCCTGAGCTTCAGCTTTAATGTGGGTAATGATCGTGTTGTCGAGATCCGACGCCAATATCATCAATTCACCTTCAGATATGTCGAACAAGAAATCTTCCAAGATCGGAAGAGAACTGTTGGTGCTGAGCACACCTGAAATATTCTGAAGTTGCTTCAACAACGCACCGCTGGAAATAATAAATTTCATCTCAGAGTTTTTTTTAGGGCGGTAAAGATAACGGTTTGGATACAAATCCGATGATCTTCCGGAGGATTAATTAAAGTACTTATTTAGAGTTATTCACAAACCATGAAGGCTCTTTAAGCAGTCGATCGAACTGATAATACTGCACCAGTAGAAAATCCTTGCCGTTTAAATTACCATACATTCGGTCGAGATCGAACTTGAGAGGGTTTCCATCTGGATCAGTTTCATCTGGCCCTGCGGCTCGGCGAAAACCTTGAATTGAATTGGTCTTTCCAGCCTTATCGGTTACAGCAATTTGCACAAATGGCCGGCTCATCAGAATAGAATCTTTGGTGGCTTCGGGAAAAGTTTCGGATACGATATATTCATATACAACACTTTTATAGGTATTCAAGTATTCGAATAGACGCAGTGAATCGGCGGCAACTGATCTGCCAGCAACTTGTAAAGACGGCATTTTGCCATCGTATGAAACTGCGAAACTCTGTTGAGGCAGCTCTGGGTAGTTCACGGTAATTTTTCGGATGTCTCGATAATCGTATTTGAATATGGCTGGGTCTCTCCACAAACGATCGTCGGTAATAAAACGACTTTGCAGAAAACCACGATGCCCGCGAATATGCACTTCGAATGGAACCGACGAACCTTCGATGAGCATGTAAGTGCCCATTTTGTCGGTGGTTTCAACGCCAACAAAGATAGTTTTGAGCAATCTACCTTTTGAGTACACCTCGATTTTCCTTTGTCCGATGCCCGACATGTCCTTCAACACTTTGGGTTGCATCGATTTGGCAACTGGAGCCTTAACGGTCATCTTCTTCAAGGTAAAAAGAAGATTGTTTACAGCATCTTGTCGCGCAATATATTCGCCAATCTGCCATTGTGTGGATGATACACGAGTTAAAAGTGAAGTATGTCCAAGCTTATCAGCCAAGAATATTTTATCGATTGCAGCAGAGTCTTCAACAGCAAAATCACTCAACTCGCCCCGAATAGTTCTGCTATTGTTGGTGTAAATAAAATAACTCACCACGATGGTCAATACAACAACTGCAATAATTAAAAACCTGTTATTCTTCATAAATTTAAGCAGCTTTCGAAAATTTACGTTTCCGCATCCACACCAAAACAATTCCAGCTAGAATCAAACAAACAATTGGAATTACAACATTTCGTATTTGAATTACCGCACGATTCGATTTCAATTTGGTTTCATCCAATAAGCGCAACTTAGCCTCGCGAGAGCGTACTGATATCAAACCTGCATCATCGCACAAATAATTCACACAGTTCAATAAGAAATCTTTGTTTCCGTAAAGCTCGCCTGTATAACGATCATATCCAAGTGGGGCTATACGATTGTCGGCGCGATTTACAACGTTTCGCATCACATCACCATCCGAAACAACGATCATTCTATTGTCTTTCTGACAAGCATCTAAATAACCAACCATGGGGTTATTCATCAACGAAGGGATCAATCGGTTTTTATAGCTCGAATTAAACTTGCCCTCCAATAAAACCGCCAATGGTATGTCTTTTTGAGAATAAATTTTCTCGTCAGGTTTTTCGCGCAAAATATTCAATGAAATTCTTGCAGGCGCATTAATTCGCGTTGATCTTTCTGAACTGCGCAATAAAATAGACTTACGAATCCCCGGAGCCCCAACAGTATCAATACTATTCGCAAATTCAAATCGGATGGCATTTAGGTTATTTACAACCGGGTGGTTACTCGCAGGCATCACCAATGGGAAATATGGCCATCTTTTGGGAGCAAATCTTGGCTGATTACCAACCATACCAACAACTACAGGGATTACTGATGAATTTAAATCCATTACCAAATCGCCGTTTACACGGGCTCCATACTTAAACAATAAATCATCCAGGTTTAATTCTTGCGGATAAACCATCGTAGCATTGTAAGAGCTTAAACTGTCCATTGACGCGGCAACACGATCCATAACCCACAAAACTTTACCTCCGCGCATCACATATTGATCAATCAGAAATTTATCTTTTTCCGAAAATGCCATTTCAGGCTTAGCAATTATAATGGCTTTATACCTTGGAACAAAAATTAACGAATCCTTGCGTTCAGCGCGGTATACAAGGCTTGTTAAATTCGAATCAATACGTACGCGTTCAACAGAATAATATTCTTCTAATCCAATCGACAAATCTTTCGTTTCCAACGAATCCAATTCTCCATGCCCTTCAATGAATGCAACGCGAGGCTTGATCGTAGTTCCCAATTTCCGAATGGTATTGGTCATTTCATATTCCAAGTCATTTACAGCACGCGAAATCATCAATTCCTCGTTTGCATAGGTGCTGCTTTTTAGCAATTGTGAAGGCAAAGAGCGACCTCGATAAGTGAATATAGCACCCGGCCAAATCAACGTTTGCGAAACACCTGCTCCTTTTTCTTCAACAGGTGTTGTGTAGGTCAACCCTTCCTGAACAAGCTGTCGATACACGGCTTTACGTTCATTTTCATCTTCACTTGCTGAAGGATTAATAAATTCATACTCGATATTTGGTGTGTAGGCCCTAAATTCATCAAGCATTTCTTTAATTGAATTGCGAAGTTTTTTGTAGCTGGCTGGAAATTCTCCATCTAAATAAACTTTCACGTACACAACGTCGGGCAAGCCTTCTAGAAGTTTTATAGTCGATTTACTCAGAGAATATCTTTTCTCTGCAGTTAAATCAAGTCTAAAAAAACTGAAACTCCCTGCAATATTTAACAATACAACAATGGTAAGCAGCAAAGTTAAATTAACAATTGCCGATCGCTTTAAATGCCGATTTGCTTTAATTTCCTTACCCATTTTTACCAATTTCTACTCAATAAACGGAATCTTGTCAATGCCAGAAAAACAAATATGAAACTCAGGAAATACAAGAGATCACGAGAATCAATTACACCTCTACTCATGGATGCAAAATGCGCATTAATTCCAATATTAATAATCAATTCATCAACCGATTTAAAAATCTCCATTCCTCCAATCGCATCAAAGCCAAAATAGCAGAAGAAGCAAAGAAAAAAGGCAATTATAAAGGATACAATTTGGTTTTCGGTAATGGATGATGCAAACAATCCAATAGAGACGTATGCGCCACCCAAAAACAAAAGTCCCACATAAGACCCCCAAGTAGCGCCTGTATCTATATTTCCGGGAGGATTGCCGAGACTTTGTAGCGAATAATAGTACACCAAAGTTGGCAATAGCGACAAGATCACTAGAAGCAAACCAGCAAAATACTTCGCCAAAATGATTTGCCATTCGCTCAGTGGCCTGGTTAACAAAAGTTCTATGGTTCCGGTTCGTTTTTCTTCCGCAAAAGAGCGCATCGTAATGGCAGGAATCAAAAACATAAACACCCAAGGAGCAATCACAAAAAGTGACTCCAACGAGGTAAATCCGGCATCAATTATATTGAAATCACCCGGAAAAACCCACAAAAACAGTCCAACAGCCAAAAGGAATATCGTAATAACAATATACCCCGTCAACGAAGTCAGGAAACTGCTTATTTCTTTGCGCAATAGTGAATACATGGATCAAAAATCGGTTCCAAAAATATCATTTTATCTTGTGCCTAACACACGGCAAAGATTCACAAACGGCAACACTTTATCCACATTATCGGCTTGGGGGGCAATCGGGCTTTCCGCTATTAGTCCTCGGCCTCATAAATTCGGCCTGCGGGCTATCCGCTTCAATCCCTGCCCCTTACTGCATTGAGAACATCTTCACGGGCATGATTGCGCCAAGTTAATTGTATACATCCGGAAACATCGAACATCCAAGCCATCCTTTTCACTATTTTTGCAGCTCAACACCACAAGAAAATGATCATAGAACAGTTTTACGACAAAGGCCTCGCGCACGGTTCATACGTTATAATCAGTAACAATCAGGCAGCAGTTATCGATCCTGCGAGAGATCCAAAACCGTACTATGATTTTGTAAATCAACACAATGCCAAAATTGTGTGTATCATCGAAACGCATCCACACGCCGATTTTGTATCTTCTCATCTCGAAATCGCCAACCAAACTGGAGCTATCATCTATGTGAGTAAGCTCCTCGGCGCCGACTATCAGCACCAAGCTTTCGACAACGGCGATTCCATACAACTTGGAAACACTCAACTTAAAGCACTCAACACGCCTGGCCATTCTCCCGATTCTATCTGCATTTTGTTGGTCGACCAATTCGATAAACAAAAAGCTTTGTTTTCAGGTGATACTCTTTTCGTAGGCGATGTTGGCCGTCCCGATTTAAGAGAAACTGCGGGGAATATTTCAGCAAAACGCGAAGAATTAGCGCGCGCAATGTTCCATTCGGTTCATTCGATTTTGAAAAATCTTGACGAAGATGTTGTGGTATATCCAGCGCATGGGGCAGGTTCGCTTTGTGGGAAAAACCTAAGCACTGACCTAAGCAGCACCATTGGAAGAGAAATTCAAACCAACTATGCATTTAAAATAACCAATGAATCGGAATTTGTTCAGAGTTTACTAGAGGATCAGCCTTTCGTTCCAAAATACTTTGGCTATAATGTTCTGTTGAACAAAACAGGTGCTCCATCATTCGAAGAAAGCATAAAAGCAGTTCCGCGTATTGCCGCTAATTCACCTCTTCAATCAGATATCCTTGTTATTGATACACGAAAGCAATCTGATTTCAGAGAAGGGCATTTGCCCAATGCAATCAACCTCATGGATGGTGGAAAATTTGAAACTTGGCTTGGTTCTATCGTTGCTCCTAACGAACCGTTTTACCTCATTGCCGAAAACGAATCTGCACTCGAAAGCATCATTCGAAAAACTGCAAAAATTGGTTACGAATCCTTCATTAAAGGAGCCTTAACAACACCCGAGAACCTTCAGCTCACCGCCAAATCAACCGACTATCAAGATTTTAGAGACAATCCTGGCAGTTACACAATCGTAGACATACGCAACATTGGTGAAATCAACACCAGAAGAATTTTTCCCAATGCCTTAGAAATTCCTTTACCAGAACTCAGAGAACGTCTTAACGAAATCCCGGCAGGAAAACCAATCATGGTGCACTGTGCAGGCGGATACAGATCGGCAGCAGGAGCTTCAATCATCCAACCTTTCACGTCGGAGCTTGTGTTCGATTTGAGCGATGAAATTTCTAAATACTAGCACAAATGAAACTAATAAGATTCTTACTTCTAGTTAGTTGCGTATTGTTATCTTCCTCAAATACCTTTGCTCAAAAGTCGAAGGCGCACATCGAGATTCTCGACAATGCAGCATTTGAAGCAAAATTATTGCATATCAAAGGTTCTATTATAGATCTAAGGTCGGCATCTGATGCGGAATTCGGCATAATTCCCAATGCGCGAATTGTGGAATGGGAAGGTGATTCGTTCAAGAAAATCGCCAAAGAACTTCCAAAGAACCAACCTGTATTCCTTTACTGCGGTGGGGGCTACAGAAGTAAAGAGGCTGCAGAGTGGATGAACAATGAAGGATTTACAACAATTATAATCCTAAAAGACGGCTTTGACCTTTGGCTTTCAGAAGGTTACACTGTGGCAGACAGATCCGGAAAGATCATTCAACAAAAGAAAAGCAACCGAAATAACAAGCCATCAACTACATACGAATAGGCTTGCTCTCAATATCATAATTTTCAATAAAGTAAAGACCCTTCCTCCAAAAGTAATTAACACTATCGTTCATATTTTTCTCCCATAAGGGCGTTTTACAGAAAGATCCTCAGGCTAATTTTCCAAAAAAAGTCCATGGAAAATTCTACTGTCACCTTTTGCCGTTTCGAATTGAATAAGCTCACCTTTATAGGTGTGTCATGTGAATACCTCTCCGATATGTATCGGTTTATCAGCAGAATACAAAGCAATAAGTGGTCGTTTCAACACAAATGCTGGCTCATAATAGATGATGAATTCTCAAGAAAAGAATTGATGCGCTTCGTAAGGAGCTATCAAGGAATGAATTATTACCTAAAGATCGGTGAAACAACGTGGCCTTGGAATCCTGATTTCAATTGGATGGAGCGCTACGGGAGAGATATCCGTAGCTGTTTAGCGCAAATGCGCGCCTGGATGGAACATAGGCGCTACAGTCCGAAATCAATTGATAATTACACTAAGATATTGGAATCCTTTTTTAGATTCTGCAACCTTCAATCATTCGAAGACCTGAACCACAGTATGTTCATTAAATTCAATAGAGAATACATTCTAGCCAATAAGCTATCTGCATCCTATCAGAACACAGCGGCAAATGCATTAAAAATTTTCTTGCGCGTTCAAGGATCCGATTCATTTCCAGAAGAAACCATTGAAAGGCCAAGAAGGGAACATAAATTACCAGAAGTATTGGCCAAGGAAGAAGTGAAAATGATCTTGATTTCACCAATAAACATTAAACATCGATTAATGCTACAGGTTATTTATGCCTGCGGACTGAGAGCGGGAGAACTTAGAGCATTGAGACCTGCAGATATTAATAGTCACCGCAAGATGTTGCTAATTAGGCAAGCCAAGGGCAAAAAGGACAGAATGGTGCCAATTCCAGATATCTTGATTGAATCACTTCGAGATTATTACAAAGTCGAGCGCCCGCTAGAATACTTGTTTGAAGGCGAAGCACCAGGTACGCCATACGCGGAGCGAAGTTTACAATTGGTTTTTAAGCAAGCATGTAAAAAGGCAGGCATAAGAAAACCTGCAACGCTTCATTGGCTTAGACATTCCTATGCCACTCATTTATTGGAGCGAGGCACAGACATTAGGTATATACAAGAATTGCTTGGTCATAATTCTACGAAAACCACTATGATATACACGCATGTAAGTCAGCGTGAAATTGGCCAGATCCGCAGTCCACTCGAGGACCTATAAATCCAAAACAGTTATTTTATATCGCCAATCCAGCCAATATTCTAACTTAGCGCTAATTTTAAACGACTATAAGTAAGTTAGCGTACATTGGGGTAGAATGTCCAAATAAATTATACCTTTGTCGTGCGAGACTTTAAAAGCATAAAATAAATAAGAATAATCCAATAAAAACATCATGAAAAAAAGCAAATCAAGGCCTTTCAAATTATTGATAGCAGTTCTGCTATTAGGTAATTTCACTCAGGCTCAAGAGTCTTCCAATTCTTCTGGTGGAAATGCGACAGGAAATGGAGGAAACGTCTCTTACAGTATAGGGCAAGTTTTATACACCGAAAACTCAGGTAATTCAGGGAGTATCAATCAAGGCGTGCAGCATACATACGAAATTTATACCGTTAGTATCGATGAAACTAACTTAGACATTTCTCTTACTGCTTTCCCAAACCCAACAACGGAAAATTTAACATTGCAAATAAATGATTTTAAAAATAAAAAATTGATATATCAATTATTTGACATTCAAGGTAAACTAATATACAATGGTCAAATTATTGAAAAACAAACTAAAATAAACACAGCGAATTTACCAAATGCATCTTACTTCATTCATCTTGTAAATCAAGAAAACAAAAAGGTTCAATCATTTCAAATCATTAAAAACTAAGAACTCGTGAAAAGAATAATTACAATCTATGCAGCAATATTATTGACTGCAAGTGTTTTTGCCCAAGCGCCAAACAAAATGAGTTACCAAGCTGTAATTCGAAACAATTCAAATGCATTGGTGACCGACCAAACTGTTGGAATGCGAATTAGTATTTTGCAAGGATCCGCTAGTGGTTCATCAGTTTATGTTGAAACCCAAGCGCCAATTACAAATAGTAATGGATTGGTAAGTATTGAAATTGGGGGTGGCACAGTTGTTTCGGGTAATTTCTCTTCAATCAATTGGGGAAATGGTCCATATTTTTGCAAAACGGAAACAGACCCAAATGGTGGAATAAGCTATTCTATTACTGGAACAAGTCAGTTGTTGAGTGTTCCTTATGCTTTGTTTTCAGGAAATGGAATCATAGGAGTTACAGCAACCGGTGACAGTTTGTTATTAGGAAATGGAACTTCAATAATTATCCCAGGAATTAGCGAAGCAAATAATAATGGAGGACAGACTGGTATTGATTCTCATACTTGCGGTGCTACTAATGTGCATAACCCGCTCCAAACATATGGTACGCTAACAGATCAAAATGGCAATGTTTATAAAACAATCGTAATTGGCAATCAAGAATGGATGGCCGAAAATCTCAAAACAAGCATCTACCGCAACGGTGAATCAATTTCTAACATTACTGACAATATTCAATGGTCGAATCTAACTTCAGGCGCTTGGTGCCATTACAATAATGACAGTCTATATGAATGTCCTTACGGCAAATTGTACAACTGGTATGCAGTGGTAGACAATCGAAACCTATGTCCAACTAATTGGCATGTTCCGAGTGTGGATGATTGGAATCAACTTTCAGATTTTTTGGGAGGAGATCCAGTTGCTGGTAGCAAACTAAAAAGTACGGGGAATTCTTATTGGTATTCGCCAAATGAAGGGGCAACAAATGAATCTGGATTTTCTGCATTACCTGGCGGTATTAAATACAATGATGGTCAAAATTTAAGTGTTGGCGGCATTGGTTGGTGGTGGTCATCGACTGAACAAAGTGCAGATGCAGGATATCAGCGTTCATTGCAGCATTTTGATACAATTTTTTATAATGCTAGCGATAATAAACGTATGGGGTATTCGGTTCGATGTGTAAAAGATTAATAAACCGAAAAATTAATTTCGTTTGTTAATTATAAAACAATTGAATAAATTTTAAATCCAACGATACGCTAACAGCGCATTCGCAAAACCGGGGTTTCTCAGCACGTTTGAGAGATTCCGGTTTTGTGTTATATTTGGGTTTGCAGAAGCATTTCGGTAAAAAATCCCCGGCTTCGCAAATGCGCGGAACGTTAGCTGCAATGACGGACGACCCGAAACAGATAGAAAATTTACAATGACAGAAAGAACTCTAATCAAAAATATTAGCATCGTTAACGAAGGACAAATAATCGTTAGCGACCTCTTGATTGATAATGGTGTAATTCAAAAAATCGG
>CANHIS010000001.1 GCA_947460255.1 Bacteroidota bacterium | reverse complement strand
CAGCCACTACACCGACAAGTTGATTGACATTTACAGTGCTGACGATTGATTAAGCTAGACTGATCATTTTGTTTTAAATGTTTTTTCAATTCCATACCTTTGGCAAGTAAGCCTTTAATTTATTTACAAGGAAATATTTCTTTTCCCTGCTAAAAAATCCCAATGCAAAGAATCCGAACCTTCATCAGAGTTGCTTTTTTCGCAATTATCAATAATCTGATAAAGATTAAACCTTTCATGTCTTTATTCAATTATGTATTCGAAAGAGCTCCTTATTCTGTAGTAGAGCTTCTGAATCGACATGTCGTTATTCCCAATCGGGAATTTGATTGGACTATTCGCCTTTATAATGGAAAAGAAGTTGTCACAAGAATTCATAAAGACAACCAGAAGACCATGCACGTAGCCTTGGGTTATAAATGGCACGACAGAGGTTTAAACATGATTGAAGATATCATTGTAAACCATTTTGAAGCAAAACATCGCCAGAATTCAATTTTTATCGATTGTGGAGCTAACCTTGGAATGCGTTCGCTAACTGCACTCAGCAAGAATATGAAGGTAGTAATGATAGAACCTAACGACGAAACCAATCAAATTAATCTGGAGCGTTGTAGAATGAATAACTTTTCAAATTACGATTTGCTTACTTATGGCGTTTCCAACAATGATGAACAAAAAAAATTCTACTTCGATTCATCTTCTTACCTCTCTACTCTAAATGCTGATATAGCAAAAGAAGATTACATCACCATCACCAATGTTCTCACAATCGAAGTAAGAAAATTAGATACCATTTTTGCATCATTGTTGAATACAGATACAAAGGCATATATTAAAATGGACATTGAAGGCCATGAGATAGAAGCGCTCAATGGTGCCCATGGATTAATTGATTCCATTTCTCCAACACTTCTTATTGAGATCAACGAAAAGAAAGAGCATATCCAAAAAATCTTCACCAATATGCGTCAGAAAGGCTACACTGTTCTGGAAAAAGCTGAGCCTGATGAAAGCAATAGGTTTTTATCTATTTGCCCAGATAATGTGTTGAATCATAATTTTATTTCAAACGATTTCTTGTTTGTTAAAGACAAAGAAATACTTGAATTAATTAAACCTTATCAATTCCAATAATTAGGAATTTAATCCACTCAATTCTTTTTGCGAAGGGTAGGAAATTAATACAGCCCTGTGTTTTCCTTGGAAAACGAACATGCTTCCAGCAGCAACTGCCGATGCACCTGCTTGTATAGCCTGCTTTAAATGTGCAATGTTCCCAGCTCCTCCGCAAGCAATCAAAGGAATGCTTATTTTTTGAGATATCTCTTCAATCAATTTTAAGTCGAAACCTTCCATTGTTCCATCACGGTCAACAGAATTCAAAACAATCTCGCCGGCCCCTTTTTTTTCAAGCATTTGAGCAAATTCCAATACTGGGATTGCTAGGTTTTTGGATGCATTTTTAACAGCAACTCTATACTTTCCCCAGATGTCTTTTTTAACATCAATAGACGCTACTGTTGATGAACTTCCTAAAATATCTGCCGATCTCGAAATTAAATCAGGGTCTTTTTCTAATGCTGAATTGATGGCAACTTTCTCGATTCCTGCTTTTACTACAGCTCTGATGTCGTCTATATTTGTTAAACCTCCTCCATAACACAAAGGCATAAATGCCTCAGTTGCAATTTCTTTAATGTATTTCAAATTTGGTTTCCTGCCTTGACTTGTGGCGGTGATATCCAAGAAAATTAACTCGTCAACTTCTTTGTCATTGAAAATCTTAACTGCATTTACAGGATCACCCACATAAATAGGCTTTTTGAATCTTTGCGTCTTTACCAAACTCCCCTCAAGATTGCAAAGCAGTACTGGAATAACTCTCGATTGATACATAGCAATTAATTCTGATCTGCGAAGTTACGTAACAAGGCCATTCCGAATTTATGACTTTTCTCTGGGTGAAACTGAACCCCAGCAATGTTTTCATTCTGAAATGCAGAACAAAATGGATAGCCATATTCGCTCATTAACAAATGATCTTTTTCATTCTCCATTTGGAAATGATATGAATGTACAAAGTAGAATCTCGGGGCTTCGGGCAATGTATTCACCAATTGATTTGTTTTTGCTAAGACGATTGGTTTCCACCCCATATTGGGTACTCTTAGTTTCAATTCTGGTGAAAAATGAAACCGAATTACTGATCCTTTTGCCAAACCAAGCCCCGGCTTAACTCCTTCTTCACTGCTATTTAGCATGAGTTGCGCTCCAAGACAAATACCTAAAATTGGAGTTTTTTCAATCAGCACCTTTTGTTTGATAAGCTCGATTAAGCCATATTTTTCTAATTGTTCCATCCCGCTATCGAATGCCCCAACTCCCGGTAGTATGAGTTTACTTGCAGTTTGAATCATCTCTGGATCACGAGTAATAACCGACTTTTTACCAATTTTCTTGAGCATATTGGCAACAGACCCAATATTTCCCATGTCGTAATCTATAATTGCAATCATGAGTCAAAAGTACGAATTGCCATTCACTCGCTATCATATTACCTTTACCTCATGAAGGACAATCGAAAATACCTCTATTTAGTTGTTACCGATTATCCATTTGGCAACGGAGAGCCATTTTTGGAAACTGAGCTTTTTATTATCGCCCAGCATTTTAAAAGGATTTACATCATCATTCCAGAAAGCCATCGGGTGGATCGCTCCATTCAACGATACAAATTGCCACATAACGCAGAATTAGTGGAGATGAAAATTAATACTGGAAAGGCCGATAAAATCTTGGCACTTAGCCAGTCGTTCGATTCGATTAATCGCCTAGAAAGCAAATTTGTAAATGGTTCTTACAATCAAAAATTCGGTGCATTTCATCTAAAAACCTTGATTGGCTTTCGATCTATGGCCAATAAGTTCGAATCCGAGTTGACAGCCCTACTCAAATTTCACAACCATTCAGCAAATGAGGTTACTCTTTATTCCTATTGGTTTTACTATGTTACAGCTGCATTCGCAGCGGTTAAAAAATCGAATACCAATTATAAGGCTATCACTAGGATTCATGGCTGGGACTGCTTTTTTGAACGGAGCGCAGGGAATTATCTGCCACTCAGGCCTTGGGTCGCACAAACTATCGATGGAATTTATGCCATATCCGAAGCTGGAAGGCAATACACGCTAAACAAGCTGCCTGGAATCGATCCTCGTAAAATCAAAAAATCCTATTTGGGCACTGATGAGTTACCAGTTCCTCAGATAAAGGTCTCGCCTAGCAATTGCTTGCACATTGTTTCTTTGGCGTTTATAGATCCCGTGAAACGGCTCGAGAAAATTGTTGAAGCACTAGAGAGAATCCAGAATTTAAAGGTGCACTGGACTCATATTGGCAATGCTCCCGACGGAAATAAAAGGCTTCAAGAACTTGCTGAGTTGAAACTTGAAGGCAAATCAAATATTACATTTTCATTCGAAGGAGAATTCACAAAAGCACAAGTTTTTAGTTTTTTTAAGTCACAACATCCTGATTTATTGATTTGTACAAGTAGTTCAGAAGGTTTGCCCGTTTCAATGATGGAAGCCATGGGTCATGGAATCGGAGTTTTGTCTGTAAATGTTGGCGGAGTTGCTGAAATTGTGAAAGATCAGTTCAACGGGGTGTTACTGCCTATTGATGCAAGTGCAAATACAATTTCTGAATCACTTGAAAAATGGGCAATTTTAACAGAAAGTGAAAGAATACAGCGTGGAAAAAACGCTTATCAAATCTATAATGAGTATTTTTCGGCACCTAAAAATTACCTGAACTTCTTAGAAGAGGCGCTACAAGGATGAAACAAAACTACCAGGTTTGCTCACGCTGCATTCTCGACACGAACGATTATCCAGCAATTACATTTGATAATCAGGGTGTTTGCTCAGTATGTCATATTTATGATGACATGGCACGCAAAACAGTAAAGCGTGGTGATGAAGCTGAAAAATCGCTTCAGAACATGTTAGCAGAGATTAAAAACTGGGGAAAGAATCGCGAATATGACTGCTTAATCGGCGTTAGTGGAGGGGTAGACTCAACTTATTTGTCATACAAAGCAAAGGAATGGGGACTTCGACCATTGATTTTACATGTTGATAACGGATGGAACACCGAGCTTTCTGTAATGAACATCGAAAATCTTGTTAAAAAACTTGGCTTCGACCTTTTTACGTATGTAATTGATTGGAACGAAATCAAAGACTTACAGCTTTCCTACATGAAAGCATCTGTACTCGACATCGATGTGCCAACAGATAATGCTTATGCCGCTGCAGTTTTCAAAATAGCCATCGATAAAGGCATCAAGCATATCCTAACAGGGCACAATACAGTTACAGAAGGCTGGCTACCTCCAACATTTACGCACTTCAAGTATGACATCATCAACATGAAGGCGATTCACAAACAGTTTGGAAAAGTGCCCTTGAAAACGTTCCCTTATCTAGGCGTTACACGTGGTTGGTACTTGATGAAGATTAGAGGGCTGAAGACATATTCACCACTAAATTGGATTGATTACGAAAAATCGGCCGTTAAAAAATTCATTCAGGAAGAACTTGGATGGCGCGATTATGGCGGGAAACACTACGAGAATATATTTACCCGTTTCTATCAAGGCTATATCCTGTATAAAAAATTTGGTGTCGACAAACGTAAATCACACCTAAGCACACTAATCTGCTCAGGGCAAATTACGCGTGAAGAAGCTCAAGATGAAATCAAGAAAAACCCTTATCCAACCGAAGAACTTCTATTGGAAGACCGTGAATACTTGATCAAAAAGCTAGGCATAACAGAAAATGAGTTTGAAGCCATTATGGCACTTCCTGTTAAGGCTCACACCGATTATCCTTCTATTCTACATTGGTATGATCGACTTCGGCCTTATGTGAGAGCTTTTCGTAAAGTTAAAAAAGCAATTGCCGGATGAGTATGCACAAACATTTAACATCCTGCGTGCTTTGCGGAAGCAATAATATCAAGCCTTTAAAGGGATATGAATTAGCAACTCTAACACGATGTAAGGACTGCGGAATGGTTTTTTCCTCCGCAAATCCAACGCTCGATGAACTAGAAGAATATTACAAGGGCTACGGACGAAACGATTATCTCAGTCCCATCACAATCAAACGATACCACGAAATTCTTGATCAGTTCGAAAAAGTTAGAAAAACCAATCGCCTGCTCGATGTTGGCTGCGGAATTGGTTTTTTTTTAGATGTTGCAAAAGAGCGCGGATGGGAAGTGTTTGGAACAGAATTCACCGATAAGGCTATCGAAATTTGTGAATCGAAGGGGATTACAATGCACAAAGGCCCGCTCAATCCACAGAATTATTCGCTCGAAAGCTTTGATGTAATTACCTCATTTGAAGTGATTGAACATATCAATACTCCAAATTCTGAGGTAGAGAATATTTCAAAATTGCTTAGAAAAGACGGTCTTTTTTATATCACAACGCCCAATTTTAATTCAACGTTGAGATATTATCTCGGACCCAAATACAATGTAATCGGTTGGCCAGAACACCTTTCCTACTTTACTCCATCAACGTTAGAAAATTTGATGAGAAGACATTTATTGCGTAAAGTTGAGATTCAAACCACAGGAATCAGTGTAACTCGTTTTTTATCTAGTAAGAAACCCGCTACAGCAGAAGAAACTCGTGAAGGAACAGCTTTTATCTCAGAAAATTCAAAAGACGAAAAACTCAGAAATCGTTTTGAGACCAGTGCTCTCTTAGGTTTAATCAAGAAATCGATGAATGCCACATTAAGTGCAACTGGAAAGGGTGATGCATTAAAAGGTCTTTTCAAAAAAATCTAAATCATGCGGAAACAAATAAAGAGCATCCTTGCAGTATGCTTGAGGCCTTTAGCTCAAAACATCGATCTTCCAAATTGGAATTATTGGTTAGGAAGAATATACAATGTGAAATTACCTAACCGTGTGAAGTCATTTGAAAGTCCAAGCAATGGTGGAAGTGCCAACATAAATATTATCATGCATTTGTTGCAAGCATCCAAACAGGTGAAAGGTGATATTGCAGAGTGCGGAGTTTTTCAAGGCGCTACGCTTGTGCCAGTTACCTACATGATGAATAAGCTCGAAGATCCAAGAGAAATTTATGGATTCGATTCCTTTGAAGGCTTTGGAGAAGCTGCAACTGTTGAAAGTGAAAAGGATACAACTGGTCACATTGATTTAGAAACCGAGATGTTTCAGCAAACTTCTGTTTCATTGATTAAAGAAAAACTGAAGCTCACCCGCACAAATACCCAAAATCTTCATTTGGTTAAAGGATATTTCGAGAATAGTTTACCTGCCTACAATAACCACTCATACAGTTTTGTGCATTTAGATTGCGATCTTGCAAGCTCATACATCACCTGTTTGGAGTTCTTCTATCCGAGACTAAATAAAGGTGGGTTTATTTTGTTTGATGAGTATCTCGATCCAATTTACACCATTGCAACTGAGGCAATTGATGGCTTTTTTGCCAACAAACCAGAGAAGCCAATTAGGATTGAAAGAGACAATTACATCAAGTATTACATCCAAAAAGCATAACCGAACTTTCGCCAAACAAGGGAACTTTCCAAGCCAATGTGGAACGTTAATTAACTTGCAGCGCTCATCATTTTCCCTTGCATTCAGATTCTCAACATCTCCCCGTTCAAGACATCATTGAAGAAGTTCAGCGCTCGCTTCAAGTTAGGCAAACATTGATTGTTACCGCACCTCCTGGAGCTGGTAAAAGCACACTGTTGCCACTCACATTGCTCAATCAACCTTGGCTTGGCGATCAGAAAATTCTTATGCTCGAACCTCGCCGGCTTGCCGCACGAACCATCGCACAAAGAATGGCTCAACTGCATGGCGACGAGCTGGGGCAAACCATCGGGTATCGTGTGCGTTTTGAAAGCAAGGTAAGTGCACAAACCAAGATTGAGGTTCTCACAGAAGGTATTCTAACGAGAATGTTACAATCCGACAATGCGCTTGAAGGCGTAGGAATGGTGATTTTCGATGAATTTCATGAACGGAGTTTGCATGCAGATTTAGCACTCGCACTTTGTCGAGAAACTCAAACTGTACTTCGGCAGGACTTGAGAATCCTCATTATGTCGGCTACTTTGAATCTTCCTAAGTTGAGCAGTCTGCTAGATGCGCCAATCATCGAAAGTAAAGGTCGGCAGTATCCAGTTGAAATCCGTTATGTTGGGCCAACAGATGAAATGTTCTTACCCGAAACCACTGCAAGAACCGTTGTTTCAGCAGTTCAAGAAAATGATGGAGACACGCTGGTTTTTCTCCCCGGGGAAGGGGAAATTCGAAAATGTGCCGAGATTCTCGAGAAAGCACTTCCGAGTTTTTCAATTCATCCGTTGTTTGGGCAATTGCCACCCAATCAGCAATATGCGGCAATAATGCCCAATAAAAATGGGAAGCGGAAAGTTGTATTGGCCACATCCATTGCAGAAACCTCTTTAACTATTGAAGGTGTGAAGATTGTTGTGGATACTGGCTTTGGAAAGATCTCTAAATTCGATCCAGCATCAGGATTATCGAAGCTGCAAACGGTAACCATTTCAAAAGATTCTGCCGATCAAAGAGCTGGTCGTGCTGGTCGTTTAAGTGCTGGCGTTTGTTACCGAATGTGGTCGATGGCAGATCATCAGCGCCTAGCCGATCACCGAATGCCCGAAATTTTGGAGGCAGACCTCACGTCTCTAATGTTAGACATGGCGCATTGGGGAGTGAAAGATATTTCGTCGTTAACTTGGCTTACCGAACCGCCCAAAGCGTCAGTTTTAAGTGGTTCTGAGACGCTACATCAGCTTTCAGCTCTCGATGAAGGTAAAATTACTTCTCATGGAAAAGATTTACATCGATTGGCTTGTCATCCTCGCATTGCGCATATGCTGTTGATGGCGAAAAGTGATGAAGCGCGTCAATTAGCAACAGATATCGCTGCAGTTTTGGAAGAGCGTGACCCGCTTGGAAAGGATTCAGGAATTGATATCAACTTGAGAGTTGAAGTATTGAGGCGCGACAGAAGCCGTAACTCTATTGGTAAACGGCTAACCAGAATTGCGAAAATTGCAGAGAATTATCGACGCATGTTAGGAATTCAAGAAAGCAATGCATCGGTTGATCCCTTCGAAACGGGCTTGCTCCTAGCTTATGCCTATCCTGAACGAATTGCGTCTGCTCGACCTGGAAATAATGCACAGTTTCAGCTTGCCAATGGAAAGTTAGCACAGGCGTCGTATCAAGACAGTTTGGCCCATGAGCCTTGGTTGGCCGTAGCTCACATGGATATGCGCGAAGGACTAGGAAAGATTTTTATGGCAGCGCCTTTAAATCCGAAAGACTTGCTTCCACTGGTGGTTGAAAGGGAAATTCTTACTTGGGACACCCACAAAGGAGGAATCGTGGCTACCAAAGATCTTAGAATCGGATCCATAGTCTTGCAATCAAAGCCACTTCCAAATCCAAATCCCGAACTGATTTCAATTGCTATTTCTAAAGCTGTGAAAAAGGAAGGGCTTCAACTTCTTGATTTTGAAGCATCGTTCCATCAGTTGCAGTGCAGGATTTCTTCCTTGAAAAAGTGGAATCCCGACCAAGAATGGCCCGACGTTTCAACTGAAGCATTGCTCGAAAACAATCATTCATGGTTGGGCAGTTACTATGGAAACGTTAAAAAATCCGATGATTTAAAGCGAATCCTTTTGAAAGATGCGTTATTGGCTTTTTTAGGCTGGGATTTTCAGCAACAAATCAACCAATTGGCTCCTGAGAAAATGGCTGTTCCAACTGGCTCTACTATCAAAATTGAGTACTTGATGAATGGTGGAATTCCGATTTTGGCTGTTCGACTTCAAGAACTTTTCGGGATGACTGATACGCCGAAAATCAACAATGGCAAAACATCGGTAGTACTTCACTTATTGTCGCCCGGTTATAAGCCTGTTCAGGTGACGAGCGATTTGCGGAGTTTTTGGAACAATACGTATTTCGAAGTAAAAAAGGAACTTAAACGTCGATACCCAAAACATGCATGGCCCGACGATCCTTTAAGTGCGGTTCCAGTGGCAAAGGGGCGACCAATGAAGTAGTTTTCAAAAGCTTTTCAAAGGAATTGATCTATAGAATTGTGAGAATTATCTCATTTGATCCATTCTTATTACGTTTGCATTTCCAAAATTTCAGCCGTGCAACAACTCATAGAATGTGTTCCGAATTTTTCAGAAGGCGTTAATCTCAATATTATTAAGCAGATAACCGACGAAATTGAATCTGTTGAAGGCGTTCGTTTGTTAAACGTCGATCCCGGAAAAGCAACCAACAGAACGGTAGTCACTTTCGTAGGCGAACCCGGCCCAGTTATAGATGCTGCTTTTCTTGCCATCAAGAAGGCTTCGGAGATCATCGATATGAGTAAACACAAGGGAGAACATCCCCGAATGGGAGCTACCGATGTTTGCCCGCTTATTCCTGTTGCGGGTATTAGCATGGAAGAAACTGCAGAGTACGCAAGAAAATTGGCCAAAAGAGTAGGTGATAGCCTCTCGATTCCGGTTTATTTATATGAAGCTGCTGCAATAATTGAAGGTCGAAATAACCTAAGTGAAATTCGTGCAGGCGAATATGAAGGCTTTTTCAAGAAGATCCATCTTCCAGAATGGAGGCCAGATTTTGGTCCGTCAGAAATGCATGTTAAAGCTGGTGCAACTGTAATTGGAGCGCGCGATTTCTTGATTGCCTACAATGTGAACCTGAATACTACTTCGGTTAGAAGAGCCAATTCAATTGCATTTGATGTGCGCGAACGCGGAAGGGTTTTAAGAGACGGTGATCCAGTAACGGGTAAAATTGTGAAGGATGCTGAAGGCAATCCTGTAAACATTCCCGGAACACTGAAGGCAGTAAAGGCGATCGGTTGGTTTATTGAAGAATATGGCGTTGCACAAATATCAATGAACCTCACAAACATTCGGGCAACTCCTGTTCACGTTGCTTTTGATGAAGTGTGTAAAAAAGCAGATGCGCGCGGAATTAGAGTTACTGGTTCTGAGCTGGTTGGTTTGATTCCTTTGCAATGTATGCTCGACGCGGGCAAGTATTTTCTTGAAAAGCAACATCGTTCAACAGGTGTTTCCGAAAAGGAACTTATAAAAATTGCTGTAAAGTCAATGGGGCTCGATGAGTTAGGTCCATTTGAGCCAGAAAACCGCATCATTGAATATCTACTTCAAGATGCTGCCAGCGAAAAACTGGTAAGCATGAGTCTAAAGGCATTCGTTGAAGAAACGGCTTCAGAATCGCCGGCTCCTGGAGGAGGATCAATCGCTGCCTATGTTGGATCTTTAGGAATCGCTCTGGCGGGAATGGTTGCCAACTTGAGCTCACATAAACGTGGTTGGGATTCACGCTGGAAGGAGTTTTCCGATGTGGCTGAAAATGCCGCGAAGTTTCAAAAGGAGTTGTTGAAAATGGTGGACGAAGATACCCGTGCGTTCAATAAAATCATGGATGCATTTGGTTTGGCCAATAGTTCTCCAGAAGAAAAGTTGATCCGCAAATCGGCTATCCAAGCTGCCACTTTACATGCAATTGAAACGCCTTTCAGGGTGATGCAATTGGCCTTCGATTCGATGGACGTTATTTGTGAAATGGCCCTGAAAGGGAATCCAAATTCGGTTTCGGATGCTGGTGTTGGAGCACTATGCGCGCGAACAGCTGTAATGGGTGCGTGGCTAAACGTGAAGATTAATTGTGCCGGTTACGATGACAAAGTTTATGTGGAAAGAATACTTCGTGCTTGCGATGAATTGGTCGAAAAGACCAATCAAAAAGAGTCTGAAGTCCTTGCCATAGTGCATCAAGTAATTGCTAAGGCTTAACTATTCGACCACAGTTACTCGTCCAATAAGCTCCTTGTTCCAATTCATTGAGTTGGTTACATAGGCGCGCCATACATACACATCTTCTTGAACTTCATTGCCTTTGTAGGTTCCATCCCAACCCTTGTCTGGATCAGTAGAGACATGGATCAGTTCGCCCCAACGGTCGTAAATTTCTAACCTAAACTTGGTTGCGTAGGTTACTACAATCTTGAAATTCTCATTGTGACCATCCGAATTGGGAGTAAAAACGTTTGGAGCGTAAACAGTTGGAAATGGATCAACGTCTAAATCGTCGCAGGTTGAGTCGACGCAGCCGAATCCACTTGTAACTTTTAAACAAACTTCATAGTTACCTGTGTCGGCGTAAGTATGTGTCGGATTTTCTTGAAGGGACATTGCTCCATCTCCAAAGCCCCAGCGAAATGTCACAGCATCAGTGCTTTCATTAAAGAATCTAAATTCGGGATTTACAATATCTGCCTCTAATGGAGTTCTCGAAAATGCAGCTACCGGATTAGGATGAATCTGCACCAATCCGTCTGCATTTAATACACTCGAACAACCGTGAATGTCGATCACTTGTAATGTAATTTCGGGCGATCCCGGCAACGAAAAGCATTGTTTGTTTAACGCATTATTGCTTCCAGAAACAGATTGATTAAAACTCCACAAATAGTTTTGAATCGAATCGCCCGCCGTTTGAAAGTATGAAAAGTTAATGCAGACTGGTGCGCAACCTTCCGCCATGTCGGGCAAAAGTTGTCCTTCTGGAAGCTGCCGCATTTGAACCATTTGAGAATCACTTGCTGGGCAGCCATTTTCATCAGTTACGCGAGCCTCAATAAACCCTGAAGTTTGCAGTGTAATTGTTATGGCTTCTTCGGCATGAGAATATAAAGGCCATTGAATTTCAAGGTGACCTGTTCCTCCTTCAGCAGTTGCATTCAATGTTATTGCATCTCCCGCACAAACATAATCAGGTCCAGTTACATTTATAGAAAGAGGATCTGGATTTGGAAGGTTTATTGAATAGGTTTTAGTACAACCATTCAAATCAGTTACTGTAACTGAATAGGTTCCTGTCGACAAGCTATCTGCGACTTCACCAAAATTGCCGTTGTTCCAAATGAAATTAAAAGGAGAAAATCCAGAGGTTGGAACTGCTTGCAATGCACCATCCGAATACCCAAAACAGGAGACAGGTTGAATGATAAATGCATTGGCGCTTACATTTTCCAATGCAGGAATCGTTAAGAATGTATCGAGTAAACATCCATTGTTGTCTTTAATTACAACCGAATGTTGCGATGGAGCAAGGTTTTCCCAAATATTTATGGACGTATAACTTGCATTGTTAAAACTGAATAAATAAGGAGCTGTTCCTCCCGAAACCGATAGAACTTCCATTGTGGCATTGTTTAAGTCACAAGTGGCTGGTTGCATCAGAAGTTCAGCAATTGAAGGGCCTGGGTGTTGCTCTATAGCTTGACTTGTAGCTATTTCACACCCATTAACGTCTCTGATTCGGATTGAATAATTCCCGTTGTCGAGATTTTGAAATTGCACTGGAAATGAGGTAATAGGAATAAAGTTTTCATTTTGAAAAGAAAGCTCAAATGGTGCAATCCCGCTGCTGATGTTTAATAGTGATATCAATCCATTTGCATTACCACAAAATGCATCGCTTGATGAAGTATTAATTGCAGTTGGTGCAGTTGGCATGGCTAGTAAAACAGATCTTGAGGAAGAACACCCTAGACTATCTGTTACCGTAATCACATAGGTGGTATCAAGTAGTTCAGAAAAAAGTCCTGTAGAAGAGGCTACGCCATTGATTGAGTAATTAAATGGCTCGGATCCACCCACTACATCAATAACTTGAATGCTTCCGTTGTTCTGGTTACACGTGGGTTGGGTGTTTATAACTTCAAAGCTGAGTGGGTCTGGTTCAATAACTGAAATCTCATGGGTATTCGAACACCCAACGTCATCTGTTATAAGTACTGAATAGCTTCCAGCAATTAAGTTGTTTGCCGTATTGCCAACTTGCGTATTGCTCCAAGTTATGCTGTAGGGCGGGTTACCAGATTGGATTGAAACACTCGCTTGGCCATCATTTCCTCCATTGCAGTTTACGTTTGATAAAACCAAAGCTGAAGAGGTTAAATTTGGAAGAGCCTGAAGAACAATTGAAGTATCGACAGAACAACCATTCTGATCAATTACCGAAAAAGAATACGTGTTTTGTGCCAACGCCGAAAAATTGGTTTGCGATCCAACTGCAGAACCATTCATTAGATAGTTGTATGTTGGGGTACCTCCAATTACTTGTGTGATTTGTATGGCGCCGTTGTTTAGGCCACAAGTGGATGGTTGTACGGCTAAAGATAAACCTGTTGGTCCATTAATCATTGTGAGCACTGCTGTCGAATCCAAGGCGCATCCATTGGCATCTACAACAGCAATTTGGAAGCTTCCAGCATTGAGATTATTGAAAGTGTATTCATTGTTAGGAATCGTTTGTGAAGAACCTCCGTTCAAACTCACAGTAAATGGTGCGACTCCGCCTTGGATATTTGAAAGTTGAATACTGCCATTGCTGATTCCACATGTTGGTTGATCACCAAGTAGGCTCATCCCCGTAGGGAAACTTGTGGATTGAACAACTGTGTTTACATTAATTAGGCAGCTATTCGCATCTGAAATTGTGATCGAATAATTGCCTGTTTGAAGATTAGAGAAGTCGCTATTTGTTTGTAGGTTTCCGTTGTTTAAGCTGTACGTGTAGCTTGGTGTGCCACCTTGAGCTGATACTTGAATTGTTCCGTTCGATTGGTTGCACAATGTTGCAGACGGACTGGCAATGGCAGTTATAACGGAGGGTTGAGTCAAAATGAAGGTCGTATCGGATGGGCAGCCAAATCGGTCTTCAATAGTTAGTTGAAATGTTCCTGCGCTAATGTTGTTGAGCGTGCTGCTTGTTGAGCCATTGTTCCAGCTAAATGTGAACGGTGTATATCCGATTGGTTGCACCGAAATGCTTCCATTAGATTGCCCAGCACACAATGGATTTTCCATGGTGTGATTAAATGTCACCTCTGGAGCAATCGTAATTTGTGCGGTATCGTTTGCTGTTTCTCCATTTGCATCTGTTAAAGTAACCGTGTAAATTGAAGTTGAGTTTGGACAAACAGTTAACGAACTTTGTGTACTACCATCGGACCATAAGTAAGTGTAAGGTGGAGCGCCATAATTGGTGCTGGTAGTCATTGTATAGCAACTTCCCAAACAAATTGTGTCGCCTGTGATCGTTGCTCTAAACTCGCATGGCGGAACTATAATGTTCTGGGCTAAACTCGCATTGCAGCCTTGATCTGTGGTAATTGATAAACTTACGGGATATGTGCCTGCGCCTGTTGTTGGAAAAGTAACATTTACATCTTGTTGTATTGAGGTGGAAGGGTTTCCGTTCGGAATAGACCAAGTTTGAGATACGATTGATCCAAATGCTATTGTTGAGGTATTTTGAAGCAGCACTGGCAAATCGCAGGCAGGTGCTTGAAAGGTGAAGCTTACTAATGGAACTGGTGATACAACAACTGGAATTTGAAATGTACTTGTGCAACCATTAAATGCTGTGAGATTAAGTGTGTATGTGGTACTCGATGCTGGAGTTACGGTAATTGATTGTGCAGTGCTTCCGCTAGGCGACCAAGAGTAACTTTGGTAGCCAGAAGGGGCATTAAGTGTGGTTGATTGGCCAGGGCAAATAGTATCGCCTAGTTCTGCTAAGATTGAGGGAGCGCAGTTTGCATCGATATATGCATAACCATAATGTCCACCTTGACTACAATCTCCAGTAGTGAATTCGACCGTTACATTTTGACCAAGGTAATTGGTTAGATCAACGTTTACTGAACTCCAAGGTTTGTATCGCACGCCTGCACAATTAGGAGAATCGAAAAATCCTGGGAGGTTCGCTGCGGCCGAAACGATAAAATCGGAGCATGGAATAATCTCGCCGTTTTGGTCTCTGAGCAATGCTCTAAAAAACGGTTGTTCTTCGGATGAATGACCCGGGTCTTCAAAAACCACAGCATATCGGTAAGTAAATGAAGAATTGGATGGGTTAACAGCAAATGTTTGTAGCAATTGTTCAGCATTGGCTCCAGTGCCATTATTGCCAAGGCGTACTGAAAATGGTCCACCTGTAGGATCTACCCTTGGAAAGCCAGCACACGCATCCACACCTCCTGTCATGATGGTTTGTCGGTTGTTAACGATGCCTAGATTTGTAGCATTGTAAGTTGGTGTAATTGCTCCAACCACACCCGTGATTGCACTTCCTGTGGTGCCGTACCATCCATTTAAGTTGCCTGTATTGAAGTTCATATTTGTGCAGCTGGGCTGAACGGCAATTCCACTAAAGTTTATTGAAAGATCAAACTGGTAACAATTTGCGTAGTACGTTCCCCAAGTGTAAGCATCCACTTCGATATAATAAGTGGTTCCAGCCTGTACTTGTTGAAGCAATGTTGCACCACCCGACCAAGTGCTTCCTTGTGCCCAAGCCATACAGGCACCTGGAGTTCCTGGACAGCCATCGAATAATGAAAGTGTTGGATACGCCCAGCCGCTTGATTGAATGTCGTTCAGAAGGACCGTAATGTAACCATCGGTAACAGGTGTAAATGCGTAAAGCCAATCTTGGCCACCGTAGTAATTGCCCGTAGTTGAGGTAACGCATGCATTTTGACCGTTAAAGTCATTTACATCGCCACATGTGCTTTGATTGTTGGCTGAAAACGGTAAGGATATTTGAGAAGCTGTAGCACCAACGCACGTATTACTTCCTTGTGCGGACAAATAATCCGTTAGGCAGATAAGTGCGAGAATGCAAAATATGATGTGCTTCTTCAACATGAAAGTATAGCCTTCTTTTGGCCCTTGCGGGTTTTGAATCGCTAACTTGGATACGCTTTCGAAAGCCTTGCAGTTACTGGTTTTGTTGTGTCATGTAAGTTTCAGATAACAATTTCGAAGGAAAGCCCGCCAATGGAGGCGTTGATTTTTTATATGTCTGAAATACAGTAGGTTAGCTTGTGTTTGATTGTCGTTTTGGTGGGAAAGAAAATTGCCATTCTGGTGAATAAATCAAGCTATTCATCACTCAGTTAGATGGTTGTATAATTTGTAGAAAGCTCTTTTACAAAGTGTAGTAAATGCTGCTCTGCAAATTCATTGTCGTATAGGTAAAATTGAATGTGCGATTAGATGCATTTGAAACGTTAGTTTTACATCAAATCCATGATCTTGCGTAATTATATGCAGACCATTTATAGTCGAATTGTAGGTTTTTTTCCAATCCAGTTGGTGCTGATTCATTTCAGGTCGAACCCTTTGTTGATGCTCTTTTGGTTGATGTTACTTGCATCAGTAACGCGTTCATTTGGAGTAAATTACGGCGTTCCGCTCTTGTTTCTCGATCCTGAATACTTAGGCAAAGTGAGTTTTTTCTCGCACCTCGTATTGGGCGTTTCTTTTGGTGCATTCCAAATGGCCTTTCAGATCTCAAGTTACCTTGTAAATTGCCGGCAATTCCCATTTTTGGCAAGTTTAAGTCGGCCGTTTGTAAAGTACACCATCAACAATTCATTGATCCCATTAGGATTTATGTTTGTTTATGGCTGGATGAACATTTCGTTTCAACTTAGCAACGAAGTTTTTTCTCTTACCGACATTCTTCTAAACCTTTCAGGATTTTTCGTTGGCGCCAGCCTTTTTTTCGTTTTTAGCTTAACCTATTTCTATACAGCAAGCCGCGATATTCTGTTGTTTTTTGGTGTTGACCTCTCTAAAAAGCAAGGTGATATCCCGATAAAAAAGAACAGATTAATCAGGGTAAATGTATTTTCCAAATCCAGGTCTAATACGCTGCGAAATGTGAAGAGTTATCTAGCTCACCCTTTTAAAATAAGCCTTGCGCGTGATGTTTCGCATTATGAAGAAGAACGTGTAGAAAAGGTTTTCCGGCGAAACCATTTGGCTGCAGGTGTGTATGAATTTTCGGTCTTGTTCATTATCCTTCTTTTGGGCTTGTTTAGAGATTCGCCCGTTTTTATGATTCCTGCAGGAGCAAGTATTTTTCTTGCTTTAACCATGTTGTTGCTTTTAGCAAGTGCAGTAATTACGTGGTTGAGAGACTGGTCATTTACTGCGACATTGCTGCTTTTACTCGGCTTGAATTACCTTTCTGGCTATGAGTTTTTTGGGAAACGAAACCAAGCATATGGCTTAAATTACCAAGGCGAACCTGCAGAAATTCCCGACAGCATGCTTTTCGACAACGCTCGAAAGGTGCAGGTTGAACGTGATGCACGAGAAGGAATTAAACAATTGCAAAACTGGAAGTTTCAAGCACCTGTTGGCAAGAATGGCAAGCCTACTCTGGTTTTGATGAATGTATCGGGCGGTGGTTTGAAAGCTGCATTTTGGACTTTTGCAGCGCTGCAAAAGGCTGACTCATTTTGTCAAGGTCGTTTGCTAAAAAGTGCGAATCTCATTACTGGATCTTCGGGTGGAATGATTGGAGCAGCTTATCTGCGTGAGCTTCATTTGAGAAATAGAACCGGAAGAATTCAGAATTTTTATGATGTTGCATATGCCGAAAATGTTGGGAAAGACCTTCTAAATCCTGTTGGTTTTTCGCTGGCAGTAAACGATGTCTTTTTTCGTTTTCAATCTGTTCGCTTCGGAAACCACCAATATACACGTGACCGTGGTTTTGAATTTGAAAAAGCGCTCCATGAGAATACCGGTTTTGTCTTGAACAAGTCGATTAGAGATTATCGCGCGGTTGAAAAAGCTGGATTGATTCCAATGATGGTTTTTTCCCCTTCAATCATCAATGATGGCCGGCGGATGTTGATCAGTTCACAGCCTATTAGTTACCTCACTTTCAACTCTGTAAGAACCGGTACAGTTTTTAGGAATCTCCCAGAAGACATCGAGTTTTCTCGGTTATTTGGACAGCATGGTGCTGATGATCTTCGCTTTTCCACTGCCATTCGAATGAATGCAACCTTTCCTTACATTTTGCCTTCCGTGGCTTTGCCATCGAAACCAATTTTGGAAGTGATGGATGCAGGATTTAGAGACAATTATGGCACCCGAACCGCAATTCGATACTTATATGAATTTCGAAATTGGATAGCAGCTAATACTGATCGTGTGATCATTCTACAGGTTCGTGAAAACCACAAAGCGATTGACTTGAAAACCCGCGACAAAAGTACTTTCCTCGAATTGATAACTTCACCTTTGGGGAGTGTGTATGAAAATATGTTTAGAGTACAAGATTATCAGCACGAGCAGCTTTTAATGTACGCTCAATCTTGGTACCGTGGGAAAATTGAATTGGTTGAATTCGATTTAAATTCGGCATTCGGAGAACAACAAGAAATCTCCATGAACTTTCATCTAACCACAAAAGAAAAGAAGAAAATTTTAGAAGCTTTAAACCGGCCCGAGAATACGCTGGCTTTTAAAAAACTAAGAAAGCTTCTTCGACAATAAAAAGCGAAGGCCCAAGTTTCCAAGGGCCTCTACTTTATTAAACAACAACCAATTTACTCTACTATTTATTCAACATTTCTTTAACGAGCTGAGCAACTAACTTCCCGTCTGCTTTACCAGACAAGCGCTGTGTTGCAAGCCCCATAACTTTACCCATTTCTTTTGCCGATGTTGCTCCTGTTTCTGCAATAATGCCTTTCAGCGCCTCCTCTATTTCAGCTGCCGAAAGCTGAGCTGGAAGATATGCTTCAATTACACCTGCTTGAAATAGCTCTGCATCCGCCATGTCCTGACGACTTTGTGAAATATAAATTTCAGCCGCCTCTTTTCTCTGCTTCACCATTTTTTGAAGCATCTTCATCTCCGTTTCTTCATCCAAAACGCCGCCCGCCTTTTCTGTCTTCGCCATCAATACCGCCGATTTAACCGCGCGTAAGGCTTCAAGCTTGTCTTTTTCGCGTGCAAGCATGGCCGCTTTGATGTCTTCGTTGATTCTTATTTCAAGACTCATAATAAAAGCATGTTAAAGTTCGGATTTCAGAAAAACCACAATCTGAAATCCGAACGATTGTTTGTTTAATCTACACTATCGTGTAGGTAAGTATTTCCTTGACGAATTTCGATTTTCTTGTCGTCGTTTTCAGAAAGCACGTAACGAGATTGCGTTGTTTCGGATGAATGATTTATTGTTTCCAATTTAACACCCTTTCTTCTAAATGCCGGAAGGCTTTCCATGTCAGAAACCGAAGCTGGAGAACGTAATTTCCCACCAAGCGACTTCAGATTTTCAAGTCTTTCTTTTGAGCGACGAAGGTTGTCTTCATCATCATTGATGGATTCTTCTTGAAGTTGACTTTCAGGAATCTGCTTCAATGTGATGCCATCTAGGTATGGATTTCCTGATACTTTATCACGAATCAACAAACTCTCATCTGGATCTGCTTTTGGCATAGGCAGAACTTTAGACTCCATTTGTGCAGGAGGCGTATTCACAAATTTATCATCGAAATTCTTTACCATTTCAGGTGATACTTTCGATTCATTTGCTTTTGTAGGCTCCAGTTGATTTATAACACGTTCTAGGTTTTGTTCTTTGTTGTCAAACCCAGTTGCAATAAGTGTTACGCTAATTTTTTCGCCCAATGTTTCATCGTGTCCTGTACCAAAAATTACGTTAGCAGTTTTGCCTGCCTCATCTTGTACATAATTGATGATATCACTCATTTCATCCATCAAAACTTCTTTCGAACCTCCTGTGATGTTGATCAAAATGTGTTTCGCACCGGTAATTCTGTTGTCGTTCAATAACGGCGAAGAAAGTGCTAATTCAACTGCACGCATTGCACGGTTTTCACCTTCGGCAGTAGCAGAGCCCATGATGGCAGAACCACCATTGGTCATAACGGTTTGTACATCGGCGAAATCCACGTTGATGTAGCCAGCCACTGTGATGATTTCAGCAATACCTTTCGCTGCAATAGTTAACACGTTATCTGCTTGTGCGAAAGCTGCACTAAGTGCCATGTTTCCACAGATTTCGCGAAGTTTATCATTTGAAATAACGAGCAATGTATCTACAGCTTTGCGAAGTTCGTTGAGTCCGTCTTCAGCTTGCTGTTTTCTTCTGTTTCCTTCCATCATGAATGGGATCGTAACGATTCCAACCGTGAGGATGCCCATTTCTTTTGCAGCAGCAGCAATCACAGGCGCAGCACCTGTTCCTGTTCCGCCACCCATTCCTGCAGTTACGAATACCATTTTGGTTCCTTTGCCGAGGATTGTCTTTAGCTCGTCGATATTTTCGATGGCTGCATTTTTCCCTTTTTCAGGGTTTGATCCCGCTCCACGCCCTTCGGTGAGTGTATAGCCAAGTTGAATGCGTGATGGCACCGGACTAGCATCCAGCGCTTGAGCATCGGTGTTGCAAACGATGAATTCTACTCCGCGGATTCCCTGACGGAACATGTGGTTCACAGCGTTGCTGCCGCCTCCGCCTACACCGATTACTTTAATGATTGAACTCTGATCTTTCGGCAGATCGAAGGTCAAATTAATTTCTTTCTTCTCAGTCATGATAATTGTGGTTTTGGTTGTTGAACAATTGGGTATTTATTAAGAATTTCTGTTGTTGTCGTCTTCAAAGAATTGCTTCGTTTTTTCGAGGAAGTTGCTGAAAAGCCCGCCGCCTTTCGAGCTGCGTGGTTTGAGTCCTTTCTTTTCTTTTTCTTCCGCTTGCGGATCCATTCTTTCACGCATCAAATCGCTGTTTTCGAAGCCTTTAATTACCAAGCCTACAGCTGTTGCGTACATCGGCGAAGCCACTTCTTCGACACCTTTCGCAAGATGTTCATTTGGATATCCGATGCGCGTATCCATGCCTGTCATGTATTCAATCAGTTGTGCTACGTGTTTCAGTTTTGCACCTCCACCAGTAACTACAATTCCAGCGATGAGCTTCTTTTCGAAACCTGAATTTTTGATTTCATAATAGATATGCTCAATGATATCTTCCATGCGCGCCTGAATGATATTTGCAAGGTTTTTCAGGCTGATCTCTTTCGGATCTCTTCCCCGGAGACCCGGAATTGAAACAATTTCGTTGTCGCGACTTTCTGACGCCAATGCAGAACCGAAACGAATTTTCAGCATTTCAGCCTGATCTTTAATAATCGAACAGCCGTCTTTGATGTCTTCGGTAATGATATCTCCGCCCAGCGCGATCACTGCTGTGTGACGAATAATGCCTTCTTGGAAGATGGCGATATCCGTTGTGCCACCTCCAATGTCGACAAGTGCAACTCCAGCTTCTTTTTCTTCTGGACTTAACACCGCTTCTGCAGATGCGAGTGGTTCAAGAATTAGGCTGGTTGCTTCAAGCTCGGCGCGAGTTACGCATTTGTAAATGTTTTTGGCTGCTGCAATTTGGCCTGTGATGATATGGAAATTGGCTTCCATGCGAATTCCGCACATCCCACGAGGTTCCTTTATGCCTTTCTCGTTGTCGATGTTGTACTCCTGTGGAAGGGCATGGATGATTTCTTCACCAGGAAGCATCACCAATTTGAACATGTCTTGCGTTAATGTGTCGATGTCTTTTTGGGTGATCTCATCCTCAAAATTCTTCCGCATCATCACACCGTGGTGCTGAATACTTTTGATGTGTTGGCCTGCAATACCAACGTTTACAAGTTTGATTTCAACCCCCGAATTGTTCTCCGCTTCTTCCACCGCAGTGCGAATACTTTGAACCGTGCGTTCGATGTTAGCAACAACGCCACGTTTCACTCCAATGGAGGTGGATTTGCCGTAGCCGAGAATTTCAATTTTCCCATGCTCGTTTCTGCGCCCCACCATTGCTACAATTTTGGTGGTTCCGATATCCAGACCGACAATGATTTCTGAGTCCATGGTTTATAGTGTTTTTTTGGTGCAAATAATTTGTTCCTTGTATTTGAGGTTGATGGCTTTGTATGTGTTCCATCCTGCAGAGGGCAATCCCTTTGTGTAAAACAGCCTCATTCTGTTCAACTTATCTTCAGCATCCATTGCATTGCCGAGGAGGATTGTTTCGGGACCAGCTTTGGGTACAATTTCAATTTCACCTTCCATGTTTACGTAAAATTGCTCCGTAAGCGCGGTAAGGAAACTGTCTTGGCGTATCAAACTAATGAATTTAAATAGGTCGTCGGTGATGGCCGATTTTGATAAGGAGTCATCTTTTATAACTTCAGAAATCGACATGTTTTTTTGGTGAAATCGGTCCGTAATGAAGCCAGTAGCAACGGGTACACGGGCGGTAAAGTTTTGTTGTGCAGGCATGAAATTGCCATCCTCATCGATGTAGTAATTGTCGTTGAGTAAGTCCATTACACGCAACACTGGATTCCTTTGAATGACTTCTATCGAGAGTATGCCATCTTGTGTATTCCAAACGGTTACGGCTTTCACCGCTGGATGCATTTGGATTGCTTTTTCAATGGCATTGATGTTTAGATCAGATAGGGATGTGCCTTTAAACGCAATTTGTTTGTCTTTAAGAATTCCCAGTACATCTTCTTCGGTTAGAAATTTCAGGGTTGTGTCGCCTGGAATTTCCACTTTCACATCTGTTACTTGGAAGTGCTTTCTTTTCTGGTTGATGAAAATGAATAGCACTAACACAGCCAATAGCGCAGAAATACGAATGGTAAATTGGAAGATTTTTTGATTTCGGCTCATCGATTCATGGTGTTTAAACGTTCATGAATCGGTTCAACAAGGGCGTCAATATCTCCTGCGCCCAAGGTGAGCAATACTTCAAGCTGAAGAGTTGCTATCACATCAACTAGTTCGGTCTTTGAAACAAGGCGCTTCGCGGGATGTGATATTTTTTCTAACAATGCGGCCGATGAAACACCCTCGATCGGAAGTTCACGTGCAGGATAGATATCGAGCAGAATTACTTCATCGAGCATCGAAAGGCTTGCTGCAAAACCATCGTAAAAATCGCGTGTTCTGCTGTACAAATGCGGCTGAAATACTCCTGTTATTTTTTTGTTTGGATAAATAGCTTTCACCGAACCAATGCAAGCTCGAAGCTCTTCAGGATGATGCGCATAGTCGTCTATGAAAGTTAAATCATCGCGGCGAATGATATATTCAAACCTACGTTTTACACCGCTAAAGCTTTTCAATGCAATGCGGATTTGGTCTTCAGAAACACCGTTGAAGTAGCAAATAGCTGCTGCAGCTATAGCATTTTCGACATTGTGCATCCCTGGAAGGCCTAATTCCAGATTGGTAATTTCATATTTCCCAATCTTGATACTGAATTGGTATTTATCGCCCACCAGTATGCAATCAGCGAGCATAACATCAGCATTTTCGGTGGTGTGGTAAGTGATCGCTCTTTCGAGGATGTCGTTGGGCAGATTCAAGCCTGCTTTAACAAGAAGAACACCGTCCTCGGAAGTTTGTCGAGCAAATTGTGCAAATGAATCCAGCAAAGCATCGGCCTTTCCGTAAATATCCAGATGGTCGGCATCTGTTGAGGTAATGATGCTACTATCTGGGAAAAGTTGCAAAAACGAACGATCGTATTCATCAGCCTCGGCCACTAGAAAAGAATCATTGTTCCCACTGAGATAATTTGTACCGTAATTCACTGAAACACCACCCAGAAATGCAACCGGAGCGAGTGCTGCCGACTTTAAAATATGCGCCACCAAAGTTGAAGTGGTGGTTTTTCCATGGGTTCCTGCAACGGCAAGCGTTGGATGGCCTTTCGACAATATTCCAAGTACTTCGGCGCGTTTGTATAATTTGAAACCTCTATTGATTAAGGTGTTTAGTATGATGTTCTCTTTAGGAATTGCTGGTGTGTAAATAACCAGCACGTTATCTTTTACATCATCTGCAAAAAGCGATTCTGGGATGAGTTCGGCACGATCTTCAAAAACGAGTTGCATGCCTTCTTTTTGCAATTGATCAGTGAAGCTTACTGAGGTACGGTCGTAACCAGCCACAGGAATTCCTCGGTGCAGAAAATATCTACCCAGGGCGCTCATTCCGATGCCGCCTGCTCCGAGGAGATAAACATATTTTACTGCTTCGAGATTCATGGTTATGCTTTGATCAACTTGAAAATTTCGTCAACAATTAATTCTGCTGCAGCAGGTTTAGCAAAAGCTGCAATTTGTGCCTTCATTTCGTTTCGCTTGATTTCGTCGCTGTAGAGTGTGAGGATTTCTAGGCCCAGTTTATCTCTAACTTGATCGTCGCGAACGAGCATTGCTGCACCTTTTTCACTGAGTGCTTTGGCATTGCTGGTTTGATGGTCTTCTGCTGCAAATGGGAAAGGAATCAAAATGCTTGGCTTCTTTACCAAGCACAATTCCGACACTGCAATTGCACCAGCTCTCGATACCACAAGGTCTGCACAGGCATAGGCTAAATCCATACGTTGAATAAACTCATGAACCTTAACGTTATCCACACCCGCTTCTAATGCTGCAGTTTGTGCTGTTTCGGCATTGCCTTTTCCGGTTTGCCAAATTATTTGAATGCCATTTTCAGTGAGCTTTTTTACACTGTTTGCCATGGCTTCGTTAATCGATCTTGCACCAAGGCTACCACCAATCACAAGAACTGTGAATTTGGTTTCATCCAATTGGAAGAATTTGAATGCCTCTTCCCGATTAATTACTGGTTGAAGTATTTCGCTTCTTACGGGGTTGCCTGTGATGATGATTTTTTGGGGAGGAAAGAATTTCTCCATTCCATCATACGCCACACAAATTTTATTTACCCGTTTCGACAAAATGCGGTTGGTGATGCCCGGGAAAGAGTTCTGTTCCTGAATAAGTGTTGGGATGTTTCTGCCAGATGCTGCATACAATACAGCTCCAGATGCATATCCACCAACACCGATCACTGCGTCTGGCTTAAAAGATTTTAAGATTGCTGCTGCATGACGAAGTGCTTTCCACAATTTGATGGGCACCAAAAGGTTCGACAGCGTAAACGATCGTTTGATACCAGTGATGTTCAACCCAACGATTTCATAACCAGCGGCAGGCACTTTTTCCATCTCCATCTTCCCATTCGCGCCAACGAAGAGTATTTTTGCATCCGGTTCTCGCTTGCGAATGGCATTGGCAATAGCAACAGCTGGAAATATATGACCACCTGTTCCTCCGCCCGAAACAATAAAGCTATGCGATTTCATCTACCTCCTCCTTTCCACCGTCTTTTACACAATAACGGCTCACACATAAAATCATTCCAATCGCAATACTGGTAAACCAAATGGAAGTTCCACCCATACTTACAAGCGGCAATGCCTGGCCTGTTACTGGAAATAAGTTCACAGCCACAGCCATGTTAATGAATGCTTGAAATAGCAACATCAGCATACAACCAACTGCCAAGAATGTTGCAAACGACTGCGGACTGTATTTTACCATCCTAATTACCCGAAGAAATAGGATGAGGTAAAGCAATACCACGAACGATCCAAACAAAACCCCTCCTTCTTCTAAAATAATTGCAAAAATGAAGTCGGAGTAGGGATGTGGCAAGAAGTTTCTCTGCTCACTTTTTCCTGGTCCCATGCCAATTAAGCCACCATTTGCAATGGCGATTTTTGCTTGTTCTGCTTGATAGTTTCCTTCAGAATCTGGCGATGAAAAATTTTCAATACGAGCCTTCCAAGTGCCAATACGGCCTGGAAGGTCAAAATTGAGGGCAACAACTATAAATAGTGCAAACGCAACAATACCAACGCCAGCCAAAGCAAGGATGTATTTTAAATTTACTCTTCCGATGTACAATAAAACCATGCTGGTGAGGAAAAGTAATGCAGCTGTTGAGAAATTGGCAGGTAGAATCAAGCCACATGTGAGAAAAATAGGCACCAATAAAGGCACGAATGCTTCTTTGAATTCTTTGATTTGTTCTTGTTTTCTTGACAACAAACGTGCGAGGTACATGATGAGCGCGAGCTTTGCCAAATCGGATGTTTGGAAACTAGCGTTGATTATCGGAACTGTTAACCATCGACTTGCATCGTTTATTTCTCCGCCCATGAGCGTTAAAACCAACAATGGTGCAGCAACCCAAATGGCGAGCTGACCAATGCGCGAGAATATTTTGTAGTTCGCTAAATGGGTGATGTACATCAGGAATAAACCAGAAAGTACAAGTACTGTGTGCTTAATTAAGTAATGCTCAGTGTCGCCACCTTGCTTAGCATAAGCCAATGTACCTGTAGAAGTATACACCGCCAGCACCGACAATAGGGTTAGTAGAAGCACGACGATCCAAATCGTGCGGTCACCCTTTGCATATATTACTGGCATTTTCATTTTTAGCTGCTGTTGTTATTTGATTAAAGCTCGCGAACTGCTGATTTAAACTGGCGGCCGCGGTCTTCATAATTTTCGAAGAGGTCGAAGCTTGCGCAGGCAGGAGAAAGAAGCACTGTATCGCCCTTTTTGCCCAGAAGATAAGCTGCCTTTACAGCTTCTGTGGCGCTTCCTGCATCCACAATGCTGCTCACAACTCCACTGAATGCTTTGTGAATTTTTGCATTGTCTTTCCCCATGCAAACAATTGCTTTTACACGTGTACGAACAAGTTCTTCGAGCATTTCATAGTCGTTCCCTTTGTCTACTCCGCCTACAATCCACACTACTGGATTCGACATTGATTCAAGGGCGTACCAAGTAGAATTTACATTGGTTGCTTTTGAGTCGTTAATGAACTCAATACCATGCACTTTGGCTACGAATTCAAGTCGATGCTCGATGTTTTCGAAGTCCATGAGACTTTCTCTCACGATATCCTTGCGGATTTCGAAAACTCTTGCGGCAATTCCGGCTGCCATAGAATTGTACTGGTTGTGCTTCCCCTGAAGGGCTAGGTCGAAAATTGACATATTGAATGGATCTGGTTGAATGTTAAAATGAATGTGGTCGTTCTGAATGAATGCACCTTCCCCCGAAAGGGGTTGAAGAGAAAACGGCAGCAAACGCACTTTTTCGTGGTGCGATTTTAAGTTTTCGGTTACCGTTAAATCGTCGGAGCAATAGATGAAAGTGCAGTTCTCATCCATGTTTTGGAGGATTCTGAACTTTGAAAAAATATAATTGCTTAATGCATAATCGTAACGATCGAGATGATCGGGGGTGATGTTCAGGAGCACTGCCACATCGGCCTTAAACTTGAACATGCCATCTAGCTGGAAACTGCTCAATTCGAGTACATAATAATCGAAGTTGTTTTCTGCAACCTGTCTTGCAAAACTCTTCCCAACGTTGCCTGCAAGACCAACATTTAAGCCTGCTTTCTTAAGGATATGATATGTGAGAAGTGTTGTAGTGGTTTTACCGTTCGTGCCAGTGATGGCAATCGTTTTGGCGTTGTTGTACCAAGAAGCAAATTCGATTTCTGAAATTACCTCGATACCACGTTTGTGCGCTTCCACGATAAGTGGCGCTTTGTCGGGTATTCCCGGACTTTTCACAATAATTTCCGCATCAAGAATACGTGCTTCGGAGTGTTGTTTTTCTTCGAATGCAACACCAGCAGTTTGAAGTTCTGTCTTGTACTTGTCGGAAATGGCACCTAAATCTGAAACAAATACCTCCCATCCCTGCTTTTTTGCAAGTATAGCAGCACCAGTACCACTTTCGCCGGCACCAAGAATACTGATATGTTTTAGGGAGGATTTCATTAACGTAGTTTGAGAGTTATAATGGTAAGTACAGCAAGGGCAACGCCTACAATCCAAAACCGAGAAACGATTTTAGCTTCATGCCAACCGAGCTTTTGGTAATGGTGATGCAACGGTGCCATTTTCAAGATTCTGCGGCCTTCGCCAAATCGCTTTTTAGTGTACTTGAAATAGCTTACCTGGGCTACAACACTTAGGTTTTCGATTAGATAAATCCCACAGAGAATCGGTATTAGTAGTTCTTTACGCAGCGCAATTGCAACAACCGCAACGATTCCACCCAAGGCTAGACTGCCAGTGTCGCCCATGAAAATTTGAGCTGGGTAAGAGTTGTACCATAAAAATCCAACGCACGCACCAACGAATGCGCTCATGTAAATCACAATTTCGCCCGAATCGGGGATGTACATTACGTTGAGGTAATCGGCAAAGAAGATGTTTCCTGAGATGTAGGCGAAGATCGCGAGCACGAAACCAATGATGGCGGTAGTGCCTGCAGCTAAGCCATCCAATCCATCGGTCATGTTTGCGCCATTTGAAACCGCCGTTACAATGAAAATCACCATTGGTATAAATACTAACCAAGCATAGTTTTCATAATCCTCACCAAAAACCGAAATCACTTTAGCGTAATTGAATTCGTGGTTTTTTACGAATGGAATCGTAGTGATGGGTGCTTTTGCATCAACGTACTTTACCGCTTTGCTGTTGAGAATCGAAATCTCAAGGTCAGAATATCCCGGAACGGTAATCTTGTTGTCGGAACCTACTATTTCTCTTCTGATGGTAACATCTGGATGGAAGTAAAGTACTGCTCCAACGAGCAACCCAACTCCAACTTGACCTACAATTTTAAATCTTCCAGCAAGACCTTCCTTGTTCTTTTTGAAAACCTTGATGTAGTCGTCGAGGAAGCCAATTAGCCCAAAGCCGACAGTTGCAATGAGCAAAGTGATCACATAAATATTGTGAAGTTTTGCAAAAAGTAATGTAGGGATAAGGATACAAGCCAAGATGATCAAGCCACCCATGGTTGGGGTTCCTTGCTTCGACATTTGTCCGGCAAGGCCAAGGTCACGAATAATTTCTCCAACTTGCTTCAACTGTAGGAATTGAATGATTCGTTTCCCAAAAACCATCGAAATGATTAAGGAAGTAATTAACGCCATCGCCGCTCTAAAAGAGATGAACTGGAATACTCCAGCTCCTGGGAAGTCGTAATTCAAATCGAGGAAATCGAACAGGTAGTACAGCATCAGTTCCCGGTTTGATTAAAAATTTCGTTGAGTTCTGCCAAGTCGTCGAATGGATGTTTCACCCCTTTGATTTCCTGGTATTTTTCATGTCCTTTTCCTGCCACCAAGATGATGTCGCCGTTTTGGGCCATCATGCTGGCAGTTCTAATAGCTTCGCGACGATCAGTGATATACAGCACTTTTCTGCTTTCTGCAGGATCAACTCCGGCGCGCATTTCCTGAATAATTGCTGCAGGATCTTCACTGCGCGGATTGTCGGAGGTCAAGATCACTTTATCGCTCATCACAGCGGCGATATTTGCCATTTGTGGACGCTTTGTTTTGTCGCGATCACCTCCGCACCCAACCACCGTAATCACTTGTTCGTTGCCAGTTCTGATGTCACGAATAGTATTCAACACGTTTTGAAGTGCATCGGGCGTATGCGCGTAATCAACTATGGCAGTTACTCCTTCGGAGGATTTTAAATATTGGAATCGACCCTCCACACTACGCAAATTGCTCAGTGCGGTAAGGATTCGGATTTTGTCTTCCCCTAAAAGAATTGCAGTTCCGTAAACCGCCAAAAGATTGTAAGCATTGAAAGTTCCAATCAAATGCGTCCAGATATCCTGCTCGTCTATACGAAGCATCATGCCTCCAAGCTGCTTCTCGAGAATCCTGCAATGAAAATCAGATGCTTGTGAGAGCCCGAAAGTTTTAATATCTGATCGAATATCAAGGGCCATCCGGTCACCATTTTCATCGTCTCGGTTAATCAATGCAAAGGCATCCGAACTCAACGACATGAAAAAGCCATGCTTGGCTTCCAAGTAATTGTCGAAGGTTTGATGATAATCAAGATGATCGTGGGTGATGTTGGTGAAAATTCCTCCACTGAAGGTCACGCCAGCAATTCTATTTTGCACCACTGCATGTGAACTTACCTCCATAAACACGTAAGCACATCCGGCTTTTACCATCTTGTCGAGCAAAACTTGCAATTGCACTGCATCGGGAGTGGTGTGTGTTGATGGGATGACTTCGGTTCCAATTCGATTCACCACTGTTGATAGCAAACCGCAAGGGTAGCCCATGGAAGTGAAAAGATCGAAGAGTAGGGTTGTGGTGGTTGTTTTTCCGTTTGTTCCGGTAACACCAATTACTTGAAGTTTTTCGGATGGATTGTCATAGAAATTTGAAGCAATCACCGCCAAAGCAAAAGATGGATCTTTAACTAAAACGTATGTTACTTTTTCTTTTATATCGTTTGGAAGCGTTTCGCAAACAATTACAATGGCGCCCGATTCAATCACTTGATCGATGTAGGCATGTCCATCACTTCTTGTCCCTTTCACTGCTACAAACAGCCCGTTTTTTTGAACTTCCCTAGAATCGGCTGTAATCGACATCACTGCCAAATTCGTTGAGCCATGAATTTCAATTGCACCAGCTTTATAGAGCAGATCTTTCAATAGTCTCATACCAGTTCGATGATTACATGTGAGTTCCTGCCCACGCGGCTTCCCGCTGGGATTGATTGCTTTCTTACCTTTCCTTTACCGCTAGGCTTCACGCTAATGCCCATATTCTCGAGCAAGAAAATTGCATCTCTCAAGCCCATTCCGGTAACGTCGGGCATGAGTTTGTTATTAAAGCTTTCAGGTTTTGCCACAAGGGTTTCGCCAGATTGGCGGATGCGCGTCCAGCGTGTTTCTGGCATCGAAACCTTTAAGCCAGTATTTGAAGCAATCACGCGAAGATCTTCGGTGAAGCCTGGGTTTATTTCTGGCTTAATCTCGCTAGCCGCAAGCACTTTTACATAACCTTGATGCATTTCACGACTGCGTGCATAAACTTTATCCGCCACCTCTTTGAAAACAGGCCCGGCTACGATATTGCCGTAAAAGCCTGCCTGTGATGGGTTTTCAATGACTACAATGCAAGAATACTTGGGGTTGTCGTAAGGAAAAAAGCCTGCAAAAGAAGCTCGATAGCTTTTTTTCTCCACTTTGTCTACCATGAATTTTTTCTTCACAGTGCCTGTTTTTCCAGCGATTTGGTAGTATGGATTGCGTAGGTTTTTTGCCGTTCCTCTTTCCACAACCCCCTTCATTAAGGGTTTTATTTTTCTTATGGAAGCTTTTGAGCAAATGGAGGAATCAACAGCTACAGGATCAAATCTTTTAACGGTTTTACCATTGTGACGAATTTCTGAAACCAGTTGAGGTTTTACCATCACTCCATCATTAGCTACCGCATTGTAAAACGCAAGCATTTGGATTGGCGGAAGAAGTATTTCGTAACCCATTGCTAAACTTGGCATCGATAAGCAAGACCACTTTTCGTGTCCAGGATAGAATATGGTTGGTTGTTTTTCTTCGGTTAAATCGATGCCTGATGGAATTCCTAGGTGGAATGCCCTCATACGTTCAATGAATTTTTTCTGCTGGCGCTGATAACCTTTCATTACAGCTTTGATGATTCCAACATTCGAAGATTGTATGAACGCATCGGCAAGGGAAATTCTTCCATAACCACCTTCTTTGGAATCGTATATAGAGTGATTGCAATAGCGAATCACACCGCCTTGTGTGTCGAATATTTCATTCGTATCTGCCAATCCATCTTCAATAAGTGCCAGAACAGACGCTAGTTTGAATGTAGAACCTGGGTCCCATTTTGCTGCAACTGCTAGATTGCTTTCTTCAGTGTATCTTGAGCTATCGCTCTTGGAGCGGGTTAAATTGGAGATAGCTTTTATATGCCCAGTTTTTACCTCCATGAGCACCACGCAACCTTGCTCGGCTTTGTTAATCAGCAGTTGTTTTCGAAGTGCTGATTCTGCAACATCTTGAAGTTGAACATCGATCGTAGTAACAATATCGGAACCCTCTTTGGGTTCGATTTCATTTTCACTATTCACTTCTTTCCAAACACCACCCGACATTTTTTGCTTTAGTCGTTTGCCATTTTTTCCTTTTAGGTAAACGTTATAATAGGCTTCAAGTCCGGTGAGTTTCCCTTGGTCGTAGATGTTTCCAAGTGTTTTGTAAGCCAAACTTCTAAACGGCATTACTCGTCTCTCTTGGCTTTCCAAAATCATCCCATTTTTCGCTCTGCCTTTCAATATGGGCAGTTTGCGCATTTCGGAGAGTTGCTTGAAATTGATGTCTTTTCGAACCAATGCTGAACGAGATTTTGCCCGGTAGCCCTTTCGAAGTTCTTGCTTGAATTCAGAAGCTGGTGTTTCGGGAAAAATCTGATGCAGTCCGTTTGCTAGAGAATCAACTTTTTCTGGGAAGATTTTTCGTAGGCGATCAACTTTAAAATCCAGACGAACTGTATAAATAGGAAGTGAGGTAGCAAGTAGGCTGCCGTCGTCTGCATAAATGTTTCCGCGCGAAGCTTCCACGGTGTGATAACGAAGTACCTCTTTTTCCTTTTTCGCTAACCACTGTTCGCGTTGAACAACACCAATCATGAATGCCCGAACCACGATGGCAATGCCAAATAGCACAGCCGTCAGGTAAACTATCCTGAGTCTTAGTGCTATGTCGCGTTCGTTTTGCATTTGGGTGTTTAGGGTTTTTTTGTTTTAAAGGTTGGTTTTTCGAGAAAGAGATGTTGAGGTGGTTCTTTTGCTTCCACAATTCCTTCTGGAGCGAGCTTTTGTGCAACCTGACTAGGATTTGAATTAAAAACTAGTTCAGATTTCAGGGTGATATATTCGCTGCGCAGATCCTTTACTTCTTTGATCAATCGGGCATTTTGACGAACCGTTCTCTCAGCATTGTAGGTATTCGCGATATAGAACCCAGCGAGCAAACAGATAAAGAGCGCAAACGGAACATTTTTCGAGGTGCCGTCTCCTGAAAGGAAGCTTCCATCCATGATGTCAGAAAGCCAACGGAAGATCGGGCCAACCTTTTGTGGGGCAGCCTTCTGTTTTGAATCGTTAGGTTTCTTTAATCTGTTCATATTTCGGTTCGTTCGGCGATGCGCAGAATTGCACTTCGCGAGCGGTTGTTTTCAAGAAGTTCTTTTTCGTCGGGGCGTATAGGTTTCCGGTTGATGGCCTTGAGTGGGACTTTCACGTTTCCGAAAAAATCTTTCTCTGCTTCTCCCTCGAACTTTCCGTTCCGGATATAATTTTTTACAAGTCTGTCTTCGAGGGAGTGGTAACTCATCACAACAAGTCTTCCGCCTGGCTTCAATGTTTCGAGACTTTGTTTGAGAAAGTCTTTCAACGCTCCGATTTCGTCATTCACTTCGATTCTAAAAGCTTGAAACACGCGGGCCGCAAACTGATGTTCCTGGCCTCTTTTCATAAATGGGCGAATCAGGTCGAGTAGTTTGGCGGTGGTGTCGGGCTTTCTGTCGGCGCGAGCGTTAATGAAATGTCGAGCAAGTTTTCCAGCTTCATGCAATTCGCCATACTCTTTGAATACTCTTCGAAGTTCTTCTTCAGAATAATTCATAAGAATATCGGCGGCACTTGACCCCGCATTGGGGTTCATACGCATGTCTAATGGGGCATCAAATCGAATCGAAAAACCTTTCCCTGGAGTGTCGAATTGAAATGATGAAACTCCAAGGTCTGCCAAAATCCCGTCTACCGGAAGTGCACCGTACATTCTCAAGAAATTCTTCATGAATCTGAAGTTCTGTTGAATGAGCGTGAATCTTGGGTCGTTAGGAACGTTGGTTGCGGCATCCGGATCTTGGTCGAATGCGTAGAGTTTACCATTCGGGCCAAGTTTTTCGAGAATGGCTTTGCTGTGTCCACCTCCACCGAAAGTCACATCGACGTAAGTTCCATCGGGCTTCAAGTGGAGTCCTTCTATACAGTCATGTAAAAGAACGGGTGTATGGTAGGTCATGCTCCAGTGTTTCGAATCCCTTTCATGACTTTGGCAGCCAGGGAGTGGAAAGCATTTGGATCAGATGTCCCATGCACTTGATCGTAAACTGTAGGCGACCACATTTCGAAGTTTTCCAGGTTAGCGCTGAAAAGGACTTCGGTGGTAATTCCAACTAACTCAACCAGTGAGCGTGGAATCAACATCCGGTTTACCGAGTCTAAATCGAGATGCACTGCAGAACCATAGAATTGACGAATGAATCGATCGTTTTCTGGGTCGTAAGGATCCAGTTTGCGGATGTCATCGGTTCGCTGTTTCCAGGAATCGGTGGTGTACAAATCGATACAACTGGTAAACAATGACCTGTTGAGGATAAAATGGTCACGCTTGCCTTCCGAGAATTGCTTCAATAGTGAAGCAGGAAGCATTACGCGGCCTTTTGCATCAACCTTACACAGATATTTTCCGGTGTACTCGGTCATTATACAGTTTATGATTTGGGAGGTAAAAGTATAGAATTAAAAACACAGGTTACCACAATTTACCACATTGTTGATAACTTGGTTTCAAAATTAGTTATTATTCTGAGATGAAAATTTAAATAGCCCGTTAAATAAGGATTTTATAGAGTGGTAAGATGTGGGAGCTAAGTTAAGTTGATTCTTCTGTTTTTAGGTCCAGCAAAAAGATTATTCTGTCTGTTTCAGGCTAAAACACAATTGAATCCACAATCTTCCTTGATTTCACATGGATTTTGTTACTTTTGGGCGTTTCATTAGTTATTTCGCATGCAACAGGAACTGCAACAGGAAGGGGAATTCAAGTACATCGAAGATGGTGATGGTCCCGTATTGCTTATTCTGCACGGCCTTTTCGGGGCATTGAGTAATTTTAAAGAAGTACTCGAGCAGTTTAGCGCCAATTACCGCGTGGTAATTCCAATGATGCCTATATATGATCTGCCAATTCCCGATACACATGTGAAAAGTTTGGCTGCATACATCCATCGCTTTGTAGAATTCAAAGGATTTAGCAAAATCAACCTCCTCGGAAATTCACTTGGTGGGCATGTTGCATTGGTGTATTCGCTCGAGCATCCTGACAATGTGCATTCAATGATCCTCACTGGTAGTTCTGGTCTTTACGAAAATGCTATGGGTGGTTCTTTCCCACGTCGCGAAGACTATGATTTCATCAAAACCAAAGTGGCTTACACTTTTTACGATCCAGAAACTGCAACCAAAGAACTGGTTGACGAAGTGTTCGAAATTGTAAATAACAAAGAAAAACTCATCCGAATTTTAGCCTTAGCGAAATCTGCTATCCGCCACAACATGTCGGAAGAACTCAATAAATTTAAAATGCCGGTTTGTTTAATCTGGGGAAAAAACGATACCGTTACTCCGCCCGATGTTGCCGAAGAATTCCACAAATTATTGCCCGATTCCCAACTTTTTTGGATCGACTTGTGCGGCCATGCGCCAATGATGGAACGTCCTAAAGAATTCAATCAAATTTTGAATCCATGGCTTAATGCCCGCTACAAAGAAAAAGTATGAATGTAGATCAACAACTTATCGACCAGTTAGCCCATCTTTCTCGTTTGAGTTTTGATGAGGAAACAGGAAAGGAAATGGTTCACGACCTTAATCGTATTTTGAGCTTTGTAGAAAAACTCAGTGAAGTAAATACAGATGGTGTAGAACCTCTCATCTACATGGTGGATGAAACCAATGTGCTTCGTGAGGATGTAGTGAAAATCGACATTACACAAGATGAGGGTTTGAAGAATGCACCCAAGAAAGATTCAGATTATTTTAGAGTGCCTCGATTCGTTGACAGCGAATAACTGTTATCAACATATTCAGTGAAACAAAAAAAGCAGCCCGTTTGGAGCTGCTTTTTTTGTTTCTAATTCAAAGTGAATTAGCAATATTGGTCGAATGCCATCAAAAGATTGTCTGCAATCATTTCAGCAGATCTGCCTTCAATGTGGTGACGCTCGATGAAATGAACCAATTTCCCATCTTTAAACAATGCCATTGCCGGCGATGATGGTGGATATGGTGCGAAATAATTTCTTGCACGAGCAGTAGCTTCGGCATCGTTGCCTGCAAAAACAGTGGTTAATTGTGATGGTTTTTTATCGGCTTTGTCGAGTGCAAGTCGAACGCCCGGACGAGCTGTTCCGGCTGCGCAGCCACAAACTGAATTAACTACAACTAGCACTGTTCCGCTATCTTTCGACAGAACGCCGTCCACTTGTTCGGAGGTACGAAGTTCTTCGAAGCCGGCACCTACAAGCTCTTGACGCATGGGTGCTACGATTTGTTCTGGATACATAATGATTGTGTTTTAAGAAGCAACAAAGTTATATGATTTCAGTTCAGGTCGCGTAATACTATTTGTTTCGATCAACAGTGTAACGAATCAACTCAATAAACGATCTGCTGTATTCATTTTCAGGAAATTGCTTGAGCATTTCGAGTGCTTTGTCGCGGTACTCTCGCATTTTTTCTTCTGCATACCGCATCCCGTTTCCTGCTTTAACCATCTGAATTACTTCCTCCACTTTGCCCGTTTCGGTGTTGTGGTTTTTTACAATGTTGATGATTTTGCTTCTGCTTTTTGCATCAGAATTTGCCAAAGTGTAAATCAATGGAAGTGTCATCTTTCGTTCCTTGATATCTATCCCTGTTGGCTTACCGATTGCTCCACCACTTTCATAGTCGAAAAGATCGTCTTTAATTTGGAAGGCAATGCCGATATTTTCTCCGATCTGGCGCATGGTTTCCACTTGTTCGGGAGTACATCCCGCGGAAGCGGCGCCTGAAGCACAACATGAAGCAATCAATGTGGCCGTTTTCTTTCGGATGATTTCGAAATATACATCTTCCTGAATGTCGAGTCTGCGTGCCTTTTCAATTTGCAAGAGTTCTCCTTCACTCATTTCGCGCACCGAATGACTCACGATACGAAGCACGTCGAATTCTCCATGATCTACCGAAAGTAACAAGCCTCTCGAAAGGAGATAATCGCCCACCAGCACTGCAATTTTATTCTTCCATAAGGCATTGATGGAGAAAAATCCACGACGCTCGTTGGAGTCGTCCACCACATCATCATGCACCAAAGTTGCTGTATGAAGCAGTTCTATCAGTGAAGCGGCACGGTATGTACTTTCGGTAATTCCTCCACAAATTCCTGCAGAAAGAAACACGAACATGGGGCGGATTTGCTTCCCCTTGCGCTTTACAATATAATAGGTGATTTTGTCGAGCAGTGGCACGGAGCTTTTCATTGAATCTCTGAACCTCAGTTCGAAAGCTTCCATTTCCCGGTTTATCGGGGCCTTAATTTCATCAATGCTCATCATGATCGCGGCAAAAGTAGGTGATTTAACAATCCACCGCGGCGGTTTGATTAACTTCGCAGGCTCATGATTTCACCCCGTACCATAGAACAGGTTATCGATGCTGCTCGAATAGAGGAAGTTGTTGGTGATTTTGTAGCGTTGAAGCGCCGCGGAAGCAGCATGCAGGGATTGTGTCCATTTCACAACGAGAAAACGCCTTCATTCAATGTGTCGCCAGCGCGTGGAATTTACAAGTGTTTTGGGTGTGGAAAGGCAGGCAATTCGTTGCGTTTTATCATGGATCATGAGAAATTGTCGTATCCGGAAGCCATTCGTTACCTCGCTAAGAAATACCAGATCAATGTTGAGGAAGAAAATCAAACCGAAGAAGTAAAGGAAGAACTCCGCGAACGGGAGTCGATGCTGTTACTCAACGAATGGTCAGCATCGCACATGGAAACGCTGCTTCATGAAGATGAAACCGGTCGTGCCATTGGCTTAAGTTATTTCAAGGAGCGCGGTTTCACCGAGGATACGATCCGAAAGTTCAGATTGGGTTTTTTGCCTGACCAGTGGGCGCACCTCACCGATTCGGCGATTCGTGAAGGGTATCAGAAAGAATTCCTAGTGAAAACTGGATTGTCGATTGAGCGCGAAGACGGAAGAATGTTCGATAGATTCAAGAACCGGGTGATGTTCCCTATTCAGAATTTGTCGGGTCGTGTGATTGGATTTGGTGGGCGGATTCTCACCAACGACAAGAAGCAAGCGAAATACCTAAACTCACCTGAATCGGAGGTTTACCACAAAAGTGCCGTATTGTATGGGATTTACCATTCCAGAAAGGCGATTTCGGAACTTGATGAAGCACTTTTGGTGGAAGGTTATACAGATGTAATTTCGTTGCACCAGTCTGGAATCGAGAATGTTGTAGCATCATCTGGAACGTCTCTCACCAACGAACAAGTGAGGATGCTTCGCCGATACACTGAGAATGTAACGATCCTTTACGATGGTGATGCAGCTGGTATCAAAGCTTCATTTCGAGGATTAGACATGATTCTTGAGCAAGGGCTCAACGTGAAAATTGTCTTGTTTCCCGATGGCGAAGATCCAGATTCCTTCGCGAGGAAGAATTCACCGGTGTTTATCAAGGATTACATCAAGTCGGAAGCGCGGAATTTCATCGAGTTCAAAACTTCCATTTTAGCAGAGGAAGCTGGAAATGATCCAATCCGCAAAGCAGGAATGATTCGCGAGATTATTGGTTCGTTGGCATTGATTCCTGATCCGGTGTTAAGGTCGCTGTATTTAAAGGAATGTTCGTCGCGTTTGGCAATGGACGAGCAGACGCTCATTTTTGAGCTCAACAAGCAAATCAAGTCGAAACAGGAACGACGACCACCAAGTAATTTCACCGAAAAAGCATCTCAATCCCCTTACGACGCGCCACCAGATGATCTTTTTGGGCCTGATGGTCCGTCAGATCCGCAGATTAAACAGGATGTATCGGGCGATTATCGTGTGGATGCTCAGGAAAAAGATCTGATTCGAATTTTAGTGAAGTACGCCAATCAGCTAATTTATTTTGATGAACTGAATGAGGAAGGGGCGAAGGTTGAGTTTTCGCACCGCGTGGGAGATTTCATCCTTTCGGAGTTGGAGGCAGACCAGCTTTTGCCTGAGAATCCTGCATATTTGAAGTTATATCAGTATTTCCTTGCGCGATCTCAAGAAGATTATCCTGAAGATCCTGAATTGTTGAACCATCCTGATGAAGTGATTTCGACGACTGTGATCGACTTGACGACAGACAAATATGTGCTGAGTGATTTGTGGAAGAATCACCACCAGATTTTCATTACGATGGAGTCCGACTTATTGAAGAAGGGTGTTTTGGAGGCTGTGTATTCGTTCAAAATGAGGCATGTAGTTTTAATGAAAAAGGCGCTTGATGATGAATTGGGTCGACTTGGTAATGACGACGGCGAGCGGATGGATGAGATTTTAGAAGAGATCAAATTATTACAGTCGGCCAAGGATGAATTTTCAAAGCGACTGAACTACAATTAATTTTTGGGTGCATCCAATTTGGTTTTCTTTGCACCATGCAATTGATTTTCGCAACTAACAATGCCCACAAACTTGAAGAAGTTCGTGCGATTGTGCCAGCTGGACTGGAAATTTTGAGTTTATCGGATGTTCAATTTACTGAGGAACTTCCTGAAACTTCTGGAACCATCCGCGGAAACGCGCTACAAAAGGCTGAGACATTTTATAAACGAACAGGCAGGAACTGTTTCTCTGATGACACAGGATTAGAGGTGCTTTGTTTGAATGCCGCACCAGGCGTGGATACTGCACATTATTCTGGATCCAGAGATGCTTTGGCGAACAATGAGAAATTGATACATGAAATGGCTTCTTGCGAAGATCGATCAGCGCGATTTATCACTGTGATTGCCTGTGTAATCGATGGGGTTTCTTATTGTTTTGAGGGAGAGGTTAAGGGGCGAATCGGCTTGTCGATTGAAGGATCAGGCGGGTTTGGATATGATCCACTTTTTATACCTGAAGGCTACAATGATTCGTTCGCGGTTTTACCAGCTTCAGTAAAACATGCCATTAGCCATCGATCGCGCGCTGTAGAGTTATTTAGCACTTGGCTCAGCGACAAGACAAGCAAATAGCTACTTTTGTCGATCTATGGAACTACTTACCTCGTTGCTTGATTTTATTTTGCATATCAATGACCATTTAGATCAATTGGTTCTTGATTATGGCGTTACGATTTATGCCATTTTGTTTCTTATCATATTCGTGGAAACTGGTTTGGTGGTGATGCCATTTCTACCAGGTGATTCGTTACTTTTTGCAGCTGGCGCCATTTGTGCCCGTCCAGGTTCAGAATTAAGCATTGTAGTTTTAATTGCTTTGCTTTTTGTTGCGGCAGTATTGGGCGACAACTTAAATTATGCCATCGGGCGATTTGCTGGCGCTAAAGTAGTGAACTGGAAATTTCGAGGGCGAAGTTTGGTGAAGCAAGCATACATAGATAAAACCCATTCGTTTTTCGAAAAGTATGGTACAAAGGCAATTATTATGGCGCGATTTGTACCAATTGTTCGCACGTTTACACCGTTCGTGGCTGGAGTAGGGCAGATGGAATACCGAAAAAAGTTTCTTCCATATGATGTTGCAGGCGGAATGTTGTGGATTACTTCGATGTCGCTGGCAGGATACTTTCTAGGAAATCTTGAGTTTTTCCAAAAACATTTCGAAGCTGTAGTGTTGGGCATTATTTTATTGTCGATCATGCCGATGGTTGTGGCTTATTTACGTCACCGTTTTTCTAAAAAATAATCATAGGAAATCACATAAAAAAAGGGCTGCAGAAGTTGAATTCTGCAGCCCTTTTTGTTTCAATTATCTTGTCGACTAAACTGCTTTTGCAGCATTAATCTTTTTGAGTAGACCTTCAGATGTAATAGAACCTGGACGCTCAATCGGTAAGCCCATTGCACGACTAGTAGTTAATTGGGCAAGAACGCCTAAAGCACGCGAAACGCCGAAAAGTACAGTGAAGAAGTCATATTCTTTGATGCCATAATGAAGCAACAACGCACCTGAATGAGCATCTACATTTGGCCAAGGATTTTGGATCTTTTTGATTGATCCAAGAATCCCCGGAACAACATCATATACGCGCCAAACGATATTACAAATATCATCATCAGGCATATATTTCTTAGCAAATTCCATTTGAGCTTCGAAACGCGGATCTGTTTTTCGGAGCACCGCGTGTCCGTAACCTGGAACAACTTTTCCTTCCGACAAAGTTTTGTTTACGTATTGCTCGATTTGTTCTTTAGAAGGCAGTCCGCCACCAAGATCTTTTTGAAGTTCTAGAATCCAACGAATAACTTCTTGATTGGCTAATCCATGCAATGGACCCGCCAAACCGTTGATTCCAGCTGAAAAAGAATAATAGGCATCACTCAATGCAGAGCCAACAAGGTGGGTGCTGTGTGCAGACACATTCCCGCCTTCATGGTCGGTATGGATTGTCATGTAAAGACGGAACAATTCGGCAACTTCTTTGCTGTCGTGTCCCATCATATGAGCAAAGTTCGCCGACCAATCTGCGCCTTTTAGCGGCTCAATTTGCTGGTTGTTGAAATAAGTTCTTCTGTAAATGTAGGCGGCAACGCGCGGAAGACGAGCAATAAGATTCATGCAGTCTTCGAACATTGGATCCCAATAATCTTTCTTGTTGATGCCTTTTTCGTATTCGTGGGCAAAAACAGATTCAGTGCGCATTGCCAGAATTGCGATGCTAAACTGAGTCATTGGGTGCGTGTATAATGGAAGCGCGTCAAGTGCTGCAAAAACATGCGGAGGAACTTGACTTCTTTCTTCCCATTCACGACTTAACGAAGTAGTTTGTTCTTCTGTTGGTAATTTTCCAGTAAGCATCAAGAAGAAAATACCTTCAGGAAGTGGCTCGTTTCCACCTGGTGCTTTTGGAAGCATGTCGCGAAGCTCCGGAATGCTATATCCGCGGAAGCGAATACCTTCTTCTGGATCGAGCTTCGATGTCTCTGTGATCATTCCAACCATTCCTTTCATCCCTGAATAAACTTGAGCAAGAGTAATTTCTCCAAGTTTAAAGGATCCGTGTTCGGCTACCATTTGCTTAACGGCTGCAGCATGTGGATGGATAACTTCGGCAAAAAGCGATTTCAGCGACTGACTCATTTGAATTTGTTAAAAAGCTGTATTTATATGTATGACCGCGCAATATTACCAAATTCGTGCCGTGAATTAGCAGTAGAATAGGAAATTATTCACTGATTGTTTAAATAAACAGCAATTCAATTCTTTTATTAGGTAATTAATGGTTTGGATATATTTGCAATTGATGGAATTAGATATGATGAAGCTTTCTTCAACAAATAATTTCACTTGATTGAAGGATGATTCAGGTTACCAAATCTTTTTTACCACCGTTAGATTCGTACATCGAATATCTGAAAGGAATTTGGGAGCGTGGGCAGCTAACAAATCATGGTCCTTTGGTTTTAGAACTTGAAAAAGTGCTTGCAGATTATTTGCAGGTAAAACATGTATTTTTTGTAACAAATGGCACGATGGCCTTGCAAATTGCAGCGAAGGCTCTCGGTATTCAGAAGAAAATTATCACCACGCCATTTTCATGTGTAGCTACCACAAGCGCTATGGTTTGGGAAGGTGTTGAGCCAGTTTTTGCAGACATAAACCCAAAGACTTTTACTATTTCACCTACCTCAATTCGAGCAGAATTGACTTCAGAGGTTGAAGCTATTTTGGCAACACACGTATACGGAAATCCTTGTGAAATAGAGGCATTGACCGAAATCGCTGAAGAATATGAAATCCCTTTAATTTTCGACGGAGCACATGCATTTGGAGTAGATTATAAAGGAAAACCTTTAGCTTCTTACGGTGATGTTACCGTATTGAGTTTTCATGCAACAAAGATTTTTCATACAATCGAGGGTGGAGCTTTGGTAACCAACAACGATGCTGTAGCTCACAAAATCGGCTATATGAGAAATTTTGGTTACAACGGACCTGAAGATTTTTTTGGGATTGGAATTAATGCCAAAGCTTCAGAATTTCAAGCAGCAATGGGGCTTTCGGTGTTTCCTTATGTGGATGAAATTATCGAAAAACGAAGCAAGGTTGTAGGTTTTTATCAAGATCGCTTGTTCAACTCTGGCTTACAAATGATGCAGATTCAAGAAGGAACTACGCGAGTTAACCATGCTTATTTTCCAGTTTTATTTTCTTCGGAAGAACGCTTGCTAGCAGCTCGTTCAGTTCTTGCAGACAAACAAATTTTCCCGAGGAGATATTTTTATCCATCGTTGAATCGATTAAATTATGTGAACAACAATTTGATCAACGACACATCTACCGATTTGTCGAAACGAGTGCTGTGTTTGCCCTTAAGTCCTGATTTAACGGAGAAGGACGTGAATTTTATTTCCGAATTGATAATTCAATCAGGATGTTAATTTTAGGTGCAGGAGGTTTTGCCAATCAGGTTTTGTTCGCCATGCAACGAATGGATGCTACATTAAATCCAGCTTTTTTCTGCGATCCTGAATTTCAAGTCGATACGCATTTAAATCAACAGTTTAAATTGTTGAGGTCTGTACAATTGGCAAAACACTATTTGGAAACCGTAGATAATAGGTTTTGTTTAGGCACGGGCGTTAGAACGAATAGAGCTGAAATGTGCGAGCGGTTTGAAAAAATTGGAGGGACGCTCACTTCTGTAATTGATCCATCAGCTGTTTTACCAACTGGTTTATTGAACAATCTATCGGGAGTTATTTGTTTAGCACAAGCGATAGTTGAGCCGACTTGCTCAATTGGAAAAGGAGTTATTCTCAATTTAGGCAGCATGGTTACCCATCAAGTGAGCGTTGGCGATTTTGCTGAAATTGGGCCTGGAGTCAAGTTATTGGGCAAGTCTAAAGTTGGTACACAATCTTTTCTAGGAGCGGGATCAATTGTTTTACCAGGCGTGAAGATTGGCGATTTCGTTACTGTTGGTGCAGGTTCGGTAGTTACAAAAGATCTTCCCAATGGCGTGATGGCTTATGGTAATCCTGCAAGAATTGTTACAAGAAAATGAAGATTGTTTCGGTAGTTGTTCCTGTTTTTCGCAACGCTTCTACTTTAATAGAGCTGTACAGTGAATTGCTAGGTGTGTTTAACAAACAGCCTGACTTAAAACCCGAATTGATTTTTGTTGATGATGGATCTGATGACGAATCGTTGGAAATCATCAAGAAATTAAATTCCAATGATTCACGCGTTCAATATTTATCATTTGATAGAAATTACGGTCAAGTTCCTGCTATTCAGGCTGGTTTGAAGCACTGTAAAGGGGATTTAGCAGTTGTTATGTCGGCCGATTTGCAAGATCCAGTAGAGATGATTCAAGAGATCTTGAGAAGCTGGGAAGCTTGCTTTGAAGTGATTATTTGTTTTAGAACTTCACGGGAAGATCGTTGGATAGACCGGTTTTTCTCGGCAGCTTTCTATAAGTCGATTAGGTTAATTTATCCAAGAATACCATTTGGAGGGTTTGATTTCTTCGGCTTGGATCGTAAAGCAATTGATGAATTTAATTGCATCAGAACTGGTAGGAGTTTTCTCCAAGGCGATGTTATTCAGTTAAATGCCATTAAATCATTTTTGCCTTATGAACGCCGGGCAAGAAAGAGGGGGAAATCGCAGTGGACGTTTTTCAGGAAGGTTAATTATGCTTTAGAGGCATTCTTTTCAAGTGTTAAAGGTGTGTTTCTCTTGATTTCATTTTTTAGCGTAGTTGTTTTGACTAGTTTATCTTTAGGTTCAAAATGGTTTTATATTCTTACATTTTTCTTTTTAATATTATTCAGTTTGTTAGGTCTTTTATTATTTAACAGAAATAAAAGAGTGTTCGATTTTTCGAGGATGTGTTTCAGGATTAGTGAACATTCGAGTTTAATTAACATTAAATCATAGAGTTTGATTTTTGTGTCTGATTTGATGACAATATCGATCTCAAAAGATCGCATGCAGCTTTGGTCTTTCTGACCTAATTGTAGTAGTCTTGAAAATCGAAGTTGAAACTCAAGTTGGTTTATAAGGGTCTGAAAAGTCTTTGTTCTTCATGAATTTATTGTTTTACAAATCTACATTCCCCAATAATAAGTGATCCTTTCGATTTTGTTTTCCTCATGATTTTTAAATCGATTTGCCACTTGTTTTTAAAGAAATTCACATCATTTACAATCATCATTAAGCCTTAGGAAGCATCATCGAACTTTATATATTTGTGCATTAGTTTCAGGCATGGTGAAAATTATACAATTACCCAAGATTATAGATCGCAGAGGCAACCTGTCTTTTTTCGAAAGTGCTAATCAAATTCCTTTTGAGATAAAACGTACTTATTGGATTTACGATGTTCCAGGTGGTGAAACACGTGGAGGACATGCCTACAAGTCATTGCAAGAAATTGTAATTGCATTGTCGGGCAGCTTTGATGTACACGTAGAGGGAAGAACTGGATCGGAGATTTTTTCCTTGAATAGATCATACAATGCATTGTATTTACCTGCAGGAACTTGGAGAAGTTTGCAAAATTTTTCTACCAACGCAGTTTGCCTTGTTTCAGCATCTGAAGTTTACGACGAGTCGGACTATATCAGGGATTACGACCAATTTAAATCCTTTATCGCACATGGATAATAAATTGCCAACCGTTTACAATTGTGAGTTGATTTATCTTCCAAAGATCAAAGACGATAGAGGGAATTTAACCTACGTAGAGAATTCTCGTCATTTGTCGTTTGACGTTAATCGTGTATTTTATTTATACGACATTCCAGGCGGTGAAAATCGTGGAGCTCACGCGCATTACACATGTCATCAATTTTTGGTTGCAGTTTGTGGGAGCTTCGAAGTCATTCTATTCGATGGAGCTATTAAGCGTCAAGTGCAGCTTAATCGACCATACATGGGCTTGCATATTCCTCCAGGGGTTTGGGCCGAAGAAGTTAATTTTTCTTCAGGTGCTGTTTGCTTAGTGCTGGCTTCTCACACTTATGAAGCAAATGATTACATCAGAGATATGGATGAATTTCTTCAATACCGAAATGAAAAAACAGTTTAAAGGGAAAAATACCATCCTTCGTTCGGTTACTGAAGAAGATGCTGCTGCTATAATTGAAATGCGCAACAATCCATCTATTAATCGATTTTTATCATCCAGCAAGCCCCTTACAATAGAAGATCAATTGGCTTGGTTGCGGAAAAATTTGGAGGCTACTGATCAACATTATTTCATGATCCTCAACCTAAATGAAATTCCTGTTGGAACCATTTCCATTTATAACATTAAAAATGGATCTGGAGAATTTGGCAGATATGTTTGTACACAAGCCGTTCAGGCTGTTGAATCCGAAAGAATGATACTTCAAATTGCTTTTGAAGAGATTGGTTTGAAGTATCTATATTGCCGCACTGCAGAATCAAATGAAGCTGTATGGAGACAGCATCTCCGGTTCGGATTTACCGACTGTGGAAATGAATTCGACCCGCAAACTAATTTCGATTTGCATGTCCAAGGAATTACCCAGGAGGCTTATCAAGGTTTCAATTACACTAAAATTGATCAATTAATTGCTCGCTTCGCAGGATGAAATTACACCATACAGGATTTGTAGTGGCCGACATTGCTCAGTATGCGAAGAAACATCCATTGGGTGAGTGTGTTGCAAGTGTTGAAGATCCTATACAAAATGCTCGTTTGGCGCTCTACAACAACCATTCTGATGTCTTAATTGAATTGATTCAACCATTAGGAAATTCAGCTTTTACGTGGAATGCATTGCAAAAGAACGGGAATCATTTTCACCACTTTTGTTATACCGTGAACGACATCAAAATTGCGGAGGATTACGCCATCCAATTAAGAATGATAAAAGTGTTAGGCCCCGTTCCTGCTATACTTTTCGAAGGCAAAGAAGTTGTTTTTTACTACACAAGAAATCAACAGGTTGTTGAATTTTTAATTGATCCAAACCATTTGTGATGAAAATATTTTTTCTCTCGGATATTGTATTGGAGCCCGTTGCAAAATTGCTCCAACAAGATGGTAAACACCAAATTGAAATTGCTTATCATGAGGATCTCTTAGGCGGATTGCATTCAACCGAACCGGTAAAATTGCAATCTTATGATTTGATAATAATCCATACAGATGTTCGGTTTAAAAAACACACAACTGAAAAGATTGCAGGATTGCTTAAGCAAATAGAGTTTTTGTGCAAGAACACATCGGTGAATATTTTATGCTCGGATTTAATCGAACTACCTTATCCCAAAGCAATACTTTCGAAAGGTATAAATGGTGTTCAAGATGCTTGGCAGTTACTTCACCAAGAGGTTGAAAAACTTAATGTATTGCCGAACTTTTATTGGCTGAACATTGATGAACAATTCCGTTTGATCGGATATTCAAATATCTATACGTATTCGTTAGGCCATCTTTATCAGATGCCTTACAATAAAAGGGCAATTGGTGCTTTTGCATCAATGATAAACCAATGGACCGATTTCCTTCATCAACCAGAGAAAAAAGTTATTGTATTAGACTGCGACAATACGCTTTGGAATGGGATAATTGGCGAAGATGGATTGTCAGGAATTCGTTGCGATTTAAGTCACGAAGGGATTTTATTCTATCACCTCCAACAATTTTTAATTGAGCGCAAAAACTTGGGTTTCCTTTTATGTCTTTGTTCCAAGAATAATGAAAATGATGTAAAAGAAGCTTTCGATACCCTCAACATGCCATTGAAATGGGATGATTTCATTTTGAAAAAAGTGAATTGGGAGGATAAATCAATGAATTTGCGCTCTATTGCTGTTGCATTAAACATTGGAACGGATTCACTCATCTTTTTAGATGATAGCGATTTTGAAGTCCAAAGTGTTCGCTCATTGCTTCCTGAAGTCAGTGTTTTTCAGGTGAAAAAAGATTATTCAGATTTTTTAGTAACCATCGATTCTTTTCTTTTCAAAAGGAAACACCTCAGTGCTGAAGACCTGAGAAAGCATCAGCAGTATGTTGAAGAAGCTTCACGAAAGCTTGATGAAGCCTCTTTTGGTTCGATGGAAGATTACATTAAAAGCTTATCGATCAAACTGGATATTCGTTGTAACGATGCAGGAGATTTTGAAAGGGTTTCCCAATTAACGCAGAAGACCAATCAATTTAATTTTAATAAAATTGCTTATTCCCCTGCTGAAATTTTAGAACTTTCAACCTCGGGAAATCGAATATATACCTTGCGAGTTTCCGATAAATACGGAGATTATGGCTTGGTTGGCGTTATCTTATTATTGAAAAACGACGAATCCTTTATCCTCCATAATTTTTTAATGAGCTGCAGAGCATTGGGAAGGCGCATCGAATCTGATTTTCTGAACTATGTTTACAGCGAATTTCAACAACAAGGACTTTCAATTAATCAATTCGAATTTGTTAAAACAGATAGAAATAAACCCGCTGAGGATTTCTATCTTCAACTTTCAAAAGACCCGATATGGCAATAACAATCGAACAGCTTCAAGAAATATTTAGAAATGCCTTTTCTTCAGATGTTTCGATTAATTCGGAAACAAGTAAGGAGAACCTTCCAGAATGGGATTCTATAAACCATTTGAATCTCATTGTTGAATTGGAAGATCAATTGAATTTTCAATTTACTCCAGAAGAAATCGAATCTATAAAATCGGTGCATATTTTACTTGACCTCATTCAAAAGAAAGCAAACGCATGAATTTTACCCACGATAGCGAACAACAGAAACGATTGAATCCTGAGGATTTCGCGAACAGAAGTCAGCTCAAAGAATTGCTATTTAGCTCACCAATTCCTAAGGAGGAAATTTTGCTAAATATTGGGTTGTACATCGACCGACGCTTGTTTTCACGTTTTTTATATGTGCAAGAACTATACACTGCACAAATGAAATTGCATGGGTCTATTTTTGAATTTGGAGTACGTTATGGGCAAAATCTTGCGCTATTGACTTCAATGCGTGGTATTTATGAGCCATTTAATCACAACCGGAAAATTGTTGGCTTTGATACATTTTCTGGATTCCCTGATGTTGAAGCAGTAGATACCGAAAAGTGGAAGGCAGGAGATTTTAATGTGCCTGAAGGATATGAGCAGTATCTAGAGCATATTTTGCTCACACACGAAAAATTAGCTCCTGTTGAAAGCATCAAGAAATTCGAATTGGTGAAAGGCGATGCAACTGAAACTGTTCACCAGTATCTAGAAGCTCATCCAGAAACTATCATATCGATGGCTTATTTTGATTTCGACATTTACAAGCCTACTGCAGAGTGTTTAAAGGCGATTAAACCTTATTTGAATAGAGGTGCAGTGATCGGATTTGATGAAATCAACGACAAAGAATGGCCGGGAGAAACTGCAGCTCTGCGCGAAATTCTTGGAACATCATCGTTTGAAATAAAACACTCTCCATTTAGAGCCAATTCTGGTTACCTCATTTACAATCCTTGATTTTCTTCGATGAGCGCACATCCTGACAATTTTGCTAGTTTCTATTCAAATAAGATTCTGCAAATCGATTACCAGTTAACTACCTATTGTTATGAGGCTGCGAAGCCTTATTTTCATGGTAAAAACTGTTTAGAGCTAGGGCCATCATCGGGTTATATGACTCGGTTTTTGTTGAACGATTTCGAAAGAGTAGTAGCTGTTGAAGGTGCTGCTGATCTTGTTGAGAAAATTGCAGACGCGCCCAATCTTGTGAAAGTGTGTAGTTTGTTTCAAGATTTTCAAACGGATGAAAAATTTGATACCATCATCCTCAACCATGTGTTGGAACATATTGCTGACCCAGTTCCATTGTTGAAGCAGATTCTCGCTTGGCTTTCACCTGGCGGTAAGTTTATTGTAGGTGTGCCCAATGCCAAGTCATTCCACCGCATGGTAGCAGTGAAAATGGGCTTACTTGAAAGCATTTATAGCCTCAACGAACGCGACCTTCAGTTAGGTCATGAACGAGTGTATGATATGGATTTGTTGAAAGCTCATCTAACCGAAGCTGGATTCTCTATCAGCCATGAAACAGGAGTGTTTTTGAAATTTTTAGCTAATGGTCAAATTGAACAGTGGTTTTCACAAGATATGATTCAGGCTTTCTATGAATTAGGCAAGGATTATCCTGAACTTTGTGCAGAAATTTTGGTGATTGCTTCCAACTAGTATTAATCAGTTAAGGAAGAAAATGAGTAAAATCAGCATCATTATACCGTGTTACTATAACGAAGGCAATATTCCTTCGCTAACTGCCAAACTGATCGACAACGAAAAAGGTTTTCCAGAAGGAACTGAGGTGGAGTATGTGTTTGTAGATGATGGAAGTAAAGATCAAACCTACCAACGCTTATTCGATTTTCATTTGCAATATCCCGACAGGGTAAAAGTCATAAAGCTTGCTGGTAACGTTGGATCGCACAATGCTGTGTTGGCGGGAATGCACTATGCAACTGGTGATTGTTGTTGCATGATTGCAGCCGACTTGCAAGATCCACCCGAACTCATACCGCGACTCTTTAGCCATTGGCAGAATGGAGTAAAGCTCGTAATTGCCAATCGATCTGATCGAGAAGAGGGTTTTTTTAAAAAGCTTTTTGCCTCCTTCTATCACAAAATGATGAAACGTTACGCGTTGAAAAACATACCCGAAAATGGTTTCGATGTTGTACTCTTCGATAAACAACTCCAACACGAAGTTGTAAAGATTTCAGAAAAAAACTCAAGTCAAACCTACCTTTTTGCATGGCTTCAGTTCGATTATGTGACCATCTCATATACACGACTAAAACGTGAAATTGGAAAGTCGCGGTGGACTCTTTCTAAAAAGATTAAGCTATTCATTGATGCATTTGTGTCATTCTCCTTTTTTCCAATTCGGTTGATTACAGTTTTGGGAATTGGTTTGGGTCTGATCTCATTCATTTATGGAATTGCAATTATCTTTGCTCGACTGAGTGGCTTCATCGAAGTGAAGGGTTGGGCGGCATTGATGGCAGTGATTTTATTGCTGTCGTCATTTCAAATGATTGCCTTAGGTATAATTGGTGAGTATGTTTGGAGAACACTCGACGCATCTAGAAATCGACCAAACTTTGTGGTAGATGAAGCTGTTGGTATGAAACCTAACGAGAAGCCTTTAAATTCTTAATTATGAGCATTCCTGTTAAATTCCTTGACCTGAAAGGGATCAATCTTCAATATGAATCTGAACTGATAGAAGCTTTTCATCGTGTTTTGCATTCAGGTTGGTTCATCAAAGGAAAGGAACTCGAGCAGTTTGAAAAAGATTTCGCAACTTATTGTGGTGTAAAGCATTGCATTGGAGTCGCCAATGGATTAGATGCACTAATTCTTATTATAGAAGCCTATAAAACTATGGGGATTTTCAAGGATGGTGATGAGATCATTGTGCCTTCAAATACCTATATAGCAAGTGTTTTAGCTATTTCAAGAAATAATTTAGTGCCTGTTTTGGCAGAGCCAGATGAAGCAACTTTTAATCTGGATCCTCTTGAAGTAGAACGTTTGATCACGCCAAGAACACGTGCAGTTCTCGCGGTACATCTGTATGGTCAAACTGCCGACATGAGCCCACTGAAGGATATTTGTGCAAATCATCATCTGAAACTCATTGAAGATGCTGCACAATCTCAAGGTGCGAAATACAAAGGCATCAGAGCAGGAGCTCTTGGTGATGCCGCTGGATTTAGTTTTTATCCAGGCAAAAATCTTGGAGCCCTCGGAGATGCAGGCGCAATTACAACCAACGATGACCAACTGGCAGAGGTCATATTGGCACTTCACAATTATGGTTCTAAAGTGAAGTACGAGAATTTATATCCAGGAGTGAACAGCCGTCTAGATGAGCTCCAAGCAGCCTTGCTTGGGGTAAAATTATCCCATCTTGATGATGAAAACGCAAAACGTAATCTAGTGGCCCAACAATACTTGGCAGAAATTTGTAATCCACTGATCCAGCTTCCAGTTGCAGCATCTTATGGTGAGCACATCTGGCATATTTTCGCCATTCGTTTGAAGAATGGTTTACGTGATAGGTTCAAAGATTACTTAGCAGATCAAGGAGTTCAAACGGTAGTTCATTACCCAATTCCGCCTCACAAGCAACAGGCTTACAAAGAATTGAATCATCTTGTTTATCCAGTTTCAGAAGCTATACACAACGATGTGATTAGCTTGCCAATGAGCCCAGTAATGTTACCTGAGGAAATTAAAAGGGTGATTCAAGTTTGTAATGATTTCCAGAATTAGTCCACGTTTCCAGCCGCTTGTAAAACGCCTAATTGGGTTTGCAAATGTTGGATTGATTATGACTGCAGCCTCGGCAGCAGTCTTATATCTATTCTTGGAAGTGCTTCAATGGCAGGTTTACATTGCCTATTCTATAGTCTATCTACTAAGCATCTTTGTAAGCTATTTGCTCAATGCTAAATTGGTATTTAAGAAGTCGTTTTCTTGGATACACTTAGGCGCATTTTATTTGGCCTATTTTTCTGGAATGTTATTCGGATTGGCTATGATTTCAGTTTTAAAATCATATCTAGATTATTCCGACTTCGTGTATTCTTGCTTGGTGATTCCTATCACAGTTGCATGGAATTTTGTTTTCGCAACCATCATTTTCGACCGACTTCGCGCTCATTTTCAATATCCTTCGACTTCTTCAACCGAAAAGTGAAATGTTATTGTTAAAACAAGTCAAAGTTTATTTGCCACAATAAACTAGGTAAAATCTTAGATAGCGGATTTGATTATTTGTTTTGTTCTTCAGAATATGGTTTTGCCAATTTCAAGATAACTTGCTTCAGAAAGATGGATAAGTTATCTTTTATTAAACAGTAGTATTCTTAAACCAAAGCATAGATAATAAACAGTTCACAAACGCTTCTCGACCACAAAAAGTGATATAATCAATTCCTTTTTAGCTTTGTCGTAATTTTTTTCTTTTATGATATTGTTTATAGTAAGAATCTATGTCCAGCAAAAATCAACTTAAAGTCTGAAACAATTTTTGTGAATTTATTCCCTACTGAAATGATTCAATATAAGTAACCGTGCTATCGACTGTCCGGGCTGAACCAATACCATGAAATTTACTGAAAAAGCGGTTTTCCCAGTGGGTTGAATCTTCGTGTAAATCGTTGATGAAAATTGTGTTTGGCCTATTCTGCATTGGTCGCATTACGAATTTTTTACCTGGATTTTCTTTACACATAGAATAGATCTCCTGCATTTCGTTATAGTATGCTTTAGCCTCTCCACTGCGCAACTCTATCCACGTTCTGGAAATACGGTTCTGGGAAGAGAGTGTATAACCGAATAGAAAAAGGCTTATCATGATTACAGCTGGCATGGGAATTTCTAGGCTTCTAATTTTCAGCAGATTGAATAAAAACATCAAGCTCAACAAGCTCACTATCATATAGTAAAGTGCGATGGGATTAAAAATGCGATCAGGTGCAATTCCAGAAGACCAAAGCACAGGGAATATGAACACAAAAACAAATCCGTTGCTAGCGAAAATCCAATAACCAAACTTTATCCAGTTATCAACAAGGCTTAGTAAATCGTTACGTAATTTAGATTTTAACGAAAGAGTTAAAAAAGCTATTAACAAGAATGGCCCCAGAATAGTCCATTGGACCATGTGTTTGATGCCAAGCTTAATCGTTTCAGGCAAAACAACTGCTAGATCTTTGCTTGCCACTCCTGATTCCACCACATTTATTGCTCTAACAGAATTACCTGGAGCTAGAAAAGAGAACATCGTGAATACCGCCAAAACACTTAAAACAATTAAATGGATTCGATCAATTTTCCCTTTTTGAAGAAACATCAGCGAAAGCACCAGACAATAGCTCGCAATGAAAATGATATCGATTACCTCGCTTGTTCCAGGTATTAAAATTGCCAGAAATAGAATGTATCCAAGTTGTAACTTGCTGTTATTCTGTGAATAAACCATTAATCTTGATCCAAGCTCCAACGCAATAATTAAACCCAAAGTATAAGTCCATGCTCCAACCAGCCAGTAAAAACCTTCGGTTGGAGAGGGCATTTCAAATAAATACAAAAACAATAAGCCTGCAAGGGTACTCAATTTATACCCGCTATTAGCCGCAGGTATCAAAGCTGCAATGAATCTGTATAATGAAGCTACAAAAGCAAGCAGTATAGCGGTACTAAAGAGCCCATAAAACCCTAAACCTGACTTTGCATAAATCATCGGATGCACGAGTGCAATAATCGCACTAGAAGAATATCTGCCGCTCCAGTTGATATACCAATGCCATTGGGTTTGAAAGTACCCCATTTTATTCAGTGTATTGGGAACCGCATAATCGTCGTATGAAGGAAGATTATATTTCGAAAGTAATAGAAATGGAAGCATTAGGATGGCCAAAATGCTGATTGAAACCAAAAAATTCTTTTCGAGATATTTTTTCATCTGATGTGTGTAAAGCCCTTAGGTTATGGTTCGTTTATCGAAACTTTTAACAAAACTATTGAGGATTCTAACCTCTCAGAACATCTTTACCTGCAAATCGTGCTGTTGACCCAAGCAACTCTTCAATGCGTAGCAATTGGTTGTATTTTGCTATCCTATCTGAACGAGATGCTGAACCTGTTTTGATTTGTCCGCATCGTAATGCGACTGCTAAGTCAGCAATGGTAGTGTCTTCGGTTTCACCAGATCTATGGCTCATTACTGCAGTGTACTTATTGTTCATTGCAAGCTGAACTGCGTTAATTGTTTCGGTTAAAGTTCCAATCTGGTTCACCTTAACAAGAATCGAATTCGCAATTTGTTGATTAATTCCTTGTCCAAGACGTTCCACATTGGTTACAAACAAATCATCGCCTACCAACTGAACCTTATTACCAATTTTATCTGTGAGGTTTTTCCACCCATTCCAATCGTCTTCGCCCAATCCATCTTCAATAGAAAGGATAGGGTATTTTTTACTCCAATCCGCCCAGTAATCAACCATTTCAGAAGAGGTTAATTTGTCGCCGGTTGACTTTTTAAAGTGATAAACACCTTCTTCAGCATTATAAAATTCTGAAGCGGCAGCATCCATGGCAATCCAAATGTCTTCTCCTGGTCGATAGCCAGCTTTTTCAATTGCTTCGATTACGATCTGAATGGCTTCTTCATTCGATTTAATGTTCGGTGCGAAACCACCTTCATCACCAACGTTAGTCGACATTCCTTTGCTTTTCAATACCGTTTTCAGGTGATGAAAAATTTCTGTACCCATTCTTAATGATTCAGCAAATGATCTTGCGTTAACTGGCATGATCATGAACTCCTGAAAGTCGATGGAGTTATCTGCATGAGAACCACCATTTAAGATATTCATCATTGGAACTGGAAGCAAGGCTGCATTTACGCCGCCAATGTACCGATAGAGAGGTTGGGCAGTTTCGGCCGCACCAGCTTTTGCAGCAGCGAGAGAAACCCCCAAAATCGCATTAGCTCCAAGGTTGGCTTTATTAGGTGAACCATCAAGTTCGATCATTGCTATATCAAGTGCCCTTTGATCTGTTACTTCCATTCCACGCAGTTCCTCTGCAATTGTTGAATTTACATTGTTTACCGCATTTTCAACGCCTTTTCCTAGGTATCTTTTTTTGTCGCCATCGCGAAGCTCAACAGCTTCATGTGTTCCAGTTGAAGCACCTGAAGGAACAGCCGCGCGTCCAAATCCACCGCCTTCGGTGATCACATCAACTTCTACAGTTGGATTTCCTCGAGAATCTAAGATTTGACGAGCGTGTATGTGGGCAATTGCACTCATATTGATTGTATTTATGATTTTAAATAGTAATTGTATGATGTTGGACCAGTAGACTTACAAAGTCATCAAACAGATAGCGAGAATCATGCGGTCCAGGTGCAGCTTCTGGATGGTATTGAACAGAAAACGCTGGTTTATTTGTAAGCCGAATTCCAGCGATGGTTTTATCATTGAGGTGAATATGCGTAATTTCAACATTGGGATTGTTGGCCACATCTTCAGCTTTTACTGCAAAACCATGATTTTGAGATGTGATTTCACCTTTACCAGTCAATAAATTTTTAATCGGATGATTGATTCCTCGATGACCATTAAACATTTTATAGGTTCCAATTCCAACGGCTTCAGCGAGAATTTGGTGACCCAAACAAATGCCGAACAAGGGTATTTCAGAATGTAGAATTTCTTTTACTGTTTCAATCGCATAACCTACAGCGGCTGGGTCTCCAGGGCCATTCGATATCATAAATCCATGAGGTTCAAACTGTGCCATTTCTGAAAAGCTTGATTTGGCTGGAAACACTTTCACTTTGCAGCCTCTATCTACTAAACATTCGACAATATTTTCTTTAATCCCAAGATCTAAGACAGCGACACGAACAGCTGAATTTTCGAGACCTTTTAAATAGGGAACTTGGGTTGATACTGAAGATGACAGTTCAAGTCCTTGCATTGAAGGAACTTTTTTCAAGCGATCTTGTAGTTCATTTATGTCGGTAATTTCCGTAGAAATAATTGCGTTCATTGCCCCTTTATCACGGATGTGTCTTACAAGTTTTCTAGTATCTATATCAGTTATAGCGGGGATATTTTGTTCTCTGAAATAATTGAAAAGAGAACCATCCGCTAGGTTTCTAGAGAAAATTTGTGAAAAATCTCGGCAAATTAGGCCTGAAATTTTGATTGCAGAGGATTCAGTATCATCGCTTTTCACACCATAATTCCCAATGTGAACATGTGTAGCGACAACAATTTGACCTAAGTAGGAAGGATCTGTAAAGATCTCTTGGTATCCAGTCATCCCTGTATTAAAACAAATTTCACCAGTAGCAGTGGCAGAAATCCCTGCCGAACGTCCATTAAATACTGTGCCATCTTCAAGCAAAAGAACAGCAAGTTTTGATTCTGAGTAGCGCATAAGAAAGTGGTGCGAAGATCAAAAAAAAAGGATAAAACGTGATGTTTTATCCTTTTTAAATATCAGATTAGTTTGTAAATCACTCTGCAGTTTGTTCTTCGGTTGAATCAGTTGCAGGAGATTCGGCTGTAGGAGTGGATTTTTTAGCTCCTCCACGGCTACGACGAGTAGTTTTCTTTTCTACTCCTTTCGAAGCAAGTGAATCAGCCAAAAGGGTTTCATTAAAGTCAACGAGTTCTATAAGTGCCATTGCTGAGTTATCACCCAAACGATTTGGTAGTTTGATAATTCTGCAGTAGCCTCCTTGTCTTTCAGATACTTTTACAGAAACTTCACGAAATAGTTCAGAAACCGCGTTTTTATCTTTCAAGTAAGAGAACACTGTACGACGACTGTGTGTGGTATCTTCTTTTGATTTTGTAATCAAAGGTTCGACATAAGTACGAAGCGCTTTAGCTTTCGCGAGGGTTGTATTGATTCGCTTGTGCAGAATAAGTGAACATGCCATATTTGCCATAAGGGCTTTACGGTGCGGTGCAGTTCTGCTCAGGTGATTTAGTTTCTTTCCGTGTCTCATGATCGGGTGTTATTTTCTTCTAGCCTCCCGGCTATAATTAGTCTTTATCCAGTTTGTATTTTGCGAGATTCATTCCGAATGTAAGTTGCTTGCTTTGAACAAGTTCTTCTAGTTCGGTTAGGGATTTCTTACCAAAGTTTCTGAATTTCAACAGATCATTTTTATTGTAAGAAACTAAATCAGCTATTGTATCAACATCTGCAGCTTTCAAGCAATTCAGGGCACGAACTGAAAGATCCATGTCCACAAGTCTTGTCTTCAAAAGTTGACGCATGTGAAGAATGTCTTCGTCAAACTCTTCAGTTGTAACTTTCTCTTCAACATCCTCTGTAATCTTCTCATCAGAGAAAAGCATAAAATGCTGAATAAGAATTTTAGCAGCCTCTTTCAATGCATCTTTTGGATGAATAGAACCATCGCTGGTAATTTCAATGATGAGTTTTTCGTAATCCGTTTTTTGCTCAACACGATAATTCTCAACAGAATATTTAACGTTACGAATTGGTGTATGGATTGAGTCGATTGCAATTTGACCCACCTGAGGATTAGAAGACTTATTTTCTTCTGCAGGAACATAACCTCTTCCCTTATCAATGGTAATCTCCAATTTTAGGGTTACAGAAGGATCCATGTTGCAAATCACAAAATCGTGATTAAGCACTTGGAATCCAGATGTAAATCTACCGATATCGCCAGCTGAGAACTGATCTTGTCCACTAACTGTGATCATTACTTTTTCATGCTCGGTAGAATCGATCTGACGTTTGAAACGAACTTGTTTCAAATTGAGAATAATCTCAGTTACGTCTTCAACAACTCCTTTAACAGTTGAGAATTCATGTTCTACACTTTCAATTTTCACTGAAGTAATTGCAAAACCTTCAAGTGAAGAAAGTAGAATTCTGCGGAGTGCATTACCAACAGTAATTCCATACCCTGGTTCCAAAGGTCTGAACTCAAACTGACCATGTTGATCGGTTGAAGAGATCATTACTACTTTGTCGGGTTTTTGAAACGCCAGTATTGCCATAGTTGTAGTTTTATTGTTTGTGGGCAGGAGAACCCGAATTATTTAGAGTACAATTCGACGATGAGTTGTTCGCGGATATTTTCCGGAATCTGCTCTCTTTCAGGCATGTTCAAGAATGTTCCAGAAAGGGAACCATTGTTGAATTCTATCCATGAAAATTTGTTTGTGCGACCAGCAACTGAAGTTGCAATTACCTCAAGAGACTTTGATTTCTCTCTAACAGCAATCACATCTCCTGGCTTTAACGTGTAAGAAGGAATATTAACAACGCTGCCGTTAACAGTGATGTGTCTGTGAGATACCAATTGACGAGCTCCATCTCGTGTTGGAGCAATTCCCATGCGGTATACTACATTGTCTAAACGAGCTTCAATAAATTTTAATAGGTTTTCACCTGTAATTCCCTTAGCTCTTAACGCACGGTCAAAAATTCTTGCAAACTGTTTCTCCAGAATGCCGTATGTGTATTTAGCTTTTTGCTTTTCGAGCAACTGAATTGCATATTCAGATGTTTTGGCTCTCTTTTTTGATTGTCCGTGTTGTCCTGGAGGATAATTTTTCTTGGTCAAAACCTTATCTGGACCGTAAATAGCCTCACGGAATTTACGCGCAATCTTAGACTTGGGGCCGGTATATCTAGCCATTGTTCTTTTTGATTTAAATTGATTGATTAAACACGGCGACGTTTAGGAGGACGGCAACCATTGTGCGGAACTGGAGTTACATCTACAATTTCAGAAACTTCAATTCCTGAATTGTGGATAGTACGAATCGCTGATTCACGCCCACCACCTGGACCTTTAACGAATACTTTCACCTTACGGAGTCCGAGATCGTATGCTACTTTAGAGCAGTCAGTGGCTGCCATTTGAGCAGCATAAGGTGTGTTTTTCTTTGATCCACGGAAACCCATTTTTCCGGCAGATGACCAGCTGATCACCTGACCAGTTAGATTGGTCAGAGACACAATGATGTTGTTGAATGTGGCGTTGATGTGGGCATGACCAACGGATTCCACCTTTACAACACGTTTTTTGGTTGTTTTGGTTGTTTTCGCCATTTCTGTTTTAAATCAGATCGTTTTCGTATCGGGAGAAGATTACTTAGTTACCTTTTTCTTATTGGCAACTGTTTTCTTTTTACCCTTTCTGGTCCGGGCATTGTTCTTCGTAGTTTGTCCACGAACAGGTAAACCTACACGGTGACGAATTCCACGATATGAACCAATGTCCATCAGTCGTTTAATATTGAGCTGTACTTCTGAACGAAGTGCACCCTCAACTTTAATTTTTTCATTGATGATTTCGCGGATTTTCCCTAAATCACTATCATCCCACTGGGAAACCTTCTTGTTAAAGTCGATTCCTGCTTCTGTTAGAATGCTTTGTGCAGTAGAGCGTCCAATACCGAAAATGTAGGTAAGACCGATTTCTCCGCGCTTATTTTTTGGAAGATCAATTCCTGATATACGAGCCATTTGCTTCTTTTATTTGAGGCTTAACCTTGACGTTGTTTGAATTTTGGGTTCTTCTTGTTTATTACATAGAGTCTCCCCTTGCGGCGTACAATTTTGCACTCCGCACTCCTTTTTTTGATGGAGGCTTTTACTTTCATTGTTCCGGTTTATTTGTATCGGTAAGTGATTCGTCCTTTTGATAAGTCATATGGAGACATCTCCACTTTTACCCTATCACCTGGTAGTATTTTAATGTAATTCATTCTCATCTTGCCAGAAATGTGAGCAATAATGATGTGCTCGTTCTCAAGCTCAACTCGAAACATTGCGTTCGACAATGCCTCGATGATTGTTCCGTCTTGTTCTATTGACGATTGCTTGGACACGTATTTGAATTATTTTAATTGTTAAACAAACTTTAGTTTCTGCTCTTCCAATGCCTTTTCGATAAACTCAAAGGATGAAAGAATTTGTGCTGATTCTTTACCAATCGCAATCGTATGTTCGAAATGAGCAGAAGGCATCCCATCAGACGTTTTGATGGTCCATCCATCTTTTCCATGGATGATGTTTTTTCTGCCCATGTTGATCATGGGTTCAATTGCGATTACCAATCCCGTTTTCAGTTTCGGTCCTGAACCTCTTTTGCCAAAGTTAGGAACTTCTGGAGCTTCATGTAGACTTTTTCCTATTCCATGACCAACCAACTCTCTTACTACAGAATAGCCTTTTGATTCACAGAAATTTTGAATTTCATAACTGATGTCATGTAATCTCTTGCCTTCTACTGCAACTGAAATGCCTCTGTAAAGGCTCTCTTTTGTAGTATCAAGTAGGTTTTGTACTTCATCACTTATGGTTCCGATTGCAAATGTGTAAGCAGAGTCACCGAAGTAACCATCCTTTAAAACACCGCAATCGACTGAAATAATATCACCGTTTTCGTAAGGACGATTATTAGGAATTCCATGCACAACTTGTTCATTTGGTGAAATGCACAGAGAGTTTGGAAATCCATTATATCCTTTGAATGCAGGTATTCCTCCGTTGTCACGAATAAATTCCTCAGCAATTTTATCCAGCTCAAGACTGGTAACACCCGGACGTATAATTTTAGCAACTTCCGCCAGGGCGCGGGCAACAAGTAAAGAACTAACTCTTATCTTTTCAATTTCTTCGTTGGTCTTGTAATAGATCATCGAAAAAATAGATTAACTAGGCATTGTAACTGCAGCTGCCGTTGCACGGCCTTTGATTTTGCCGCTTTTCATTAATCCGTCATATTGACGCATTAACAGATGGCTTTCAATCTGCTGAAGTGTATCAAGAACTACACCCACTAAAATTAGTAAAGATGTACCTCCGTAAAATTGTGCGAATTTGTTTGTAACTCCAAAAAGCATTGCTAAAGATGGCATTATAGCAACGAATGCCAAGAATATTGCTCCTGGAAGTGTTATCTTAGACATTATAGAATCGATAAATTCTGCTGTTGCCTCACCTGGTTTTACCCCTGGAACAAAACCACCGCTTCTTTTCATTTCTTCAGCCATATTTTTTGGATTAACTGCAATAGCAGTGTAAAAATAGGTGAAAACTATTATCAGCATCGCAAATGTGAAGTTATACCAAAAACTTGTTGGATTGCTGAATGTAGCCATGAAACCTTGCAAGCTATCCAAGTTTGCAAAACCTGCAATTGTGATCGGAATGAACATGATTGCCTGAGCAAAAATGATGGGCATAACTCCAGCTGTATTTACACGAAGTGGAATATATTGGCGAACGCCGCCCACGGGTGTATTACTACCTTGAATTCTCTTAGCAACCTGAACTGGTATTCTTCTAACACCTTGAACAAGCATGATGGACAGAATAACCACAAAGAGAAGACCAATTAATTCAATTAGAAACATTACTGTACCTCCACCTGCTTGAGCAATGCGGGATCCAAATTCACCCAATAGTGCTCCAGGAAGTTCTGCAATGATACCAACCATGATGATCAATGAAATACCATTTCCGATTCCTCTGTCGGTAATTCTCTCGCCTAACCACATGATAAACATTGTTCCTGCTACCAATATAATAGTTGAAGAAATCCAAAAGAACGAACTTGAATCTGTGATAGCTTGTGTTCCAATTTGATTGTTCAGGTTAGCGAGATAACTTGGTGCCTGAAGTGCACAAATCGCTACAGTTAAGTAACGAGTTATTTGATTCATTTTCTTACGACCACTTTCCCCTTCTTTCTGCATTTTCTGAAAGTAAGGAACTGCAATTGTCAATAATTGAACAACAATAGATGCCGATATGTAAGGCATAATGCCAAGAGCAAAAATGGATGCATTTGAGAACGCTCCACCTGAGAACATGTTCAATAGACCCAAAATACCATCAGAAGTTTGTTGTTTTAGTGCATCCAATGATTCAGGATTAACACCTGGAAGAACTACAAACGAACCAAGGCGGTATACAAGAAGAAAGAGCAATGTGTTCCCTAATTTAGAACGTAGTTCTTCAATTTTGTAAATATTCTTGATGGTATTAATAAGTCTTTTCATTAGGCAAGAATTGTAGCGGTTCCACCTTTAGATTCAATAGCAGCTTTTGCAGTAGCAGTGAAAGCGTGAGCAGTTACATCCAATTTAACTGAAATTTCACCTCTTCCAAGGATTTTAATCAAATCGTTTTTACCGGCTAATCCGTTTTCTCTAAGAGTATCGAACGTAATTATCCCTCCGTTAATTTTCTCCGAAAGCGTTTGAAGTGTATCTAAGTTAATTCCGCGATAATCGATGCGATTGATATTCTTAAATCCAAATTTTGGTAGACGGCGCTGCAAAGGCATCTGACCGCCTTCAAAACCAGCTTTTGATGAATAGCCTGATCTAGATTTAGCACCCTTGTGTCCACGGGTTGATGTACCACCTCTACCAGAGCCTTGGCCTCTGCCTATTCTCTTTGAAGCCTTCGTGGCGCCAACCGCCGGTTTAAGATTACTGAGATTCATGATTTATTTTCTGTTAAGATCAGAGTTCTGTTACGATTACTAGGTGTTTCACTTTATCTACCATTCCAAGAATTTGGGCTGTAGCTTCATGTTCAACAGGAACATTCATTTTGGTGATACCTAGGGCACGAAGCGTGCGCTTTTGATTTTCAGGGCGATCGATGCCGCTCTTAATTTGTTGAATGCGAATTTTTGCCATGGTTATTTCAATTAACCGTTGAATACTTTTTCCATTGAAATCCCACGCTGTTGAGCTATCGTTGCAGGATCCCGCATTTGACTTAAAGCATCGATTGTTGCTTTAACCACGTTGTGTGGATTAGAAGATCCTTTTGACTTAGCCAGTACGTCTGTAATACCAACGCTTTCTAATACTGAACGCATTGCACCACCTGCAATAACTCCAGTTCCGTGAGCTGCTGGTTTAAGAAATACTAAAGCTCCACCAAATTTGCCATGTTGTTCATGCGGCACAGTACCATTAATTACGGGTACTTTAATTAGAGTCTTTTTTGCGTCATCAACTCCTTTGCTGATGGCGTCGGTTACTTCCTTCGCTTTTCCTAGGCCATGACCTACAATTCCTTTTTCATTACCTACAACTACAATTGCAGAGAATGAGAATGTACGACCACCTTTAGTTACTTTGGTAACTCGGTTTACAGCAACAAGCTTGTCTTTAAGTTCAATATCGCTTGAGCGTACTCTTTTTATATTTGCGTTCGCCATGATCTGTTTAGAATTTTAGTCCGCCTTCACGAGCACCGTCTGCAAGTGATTTGACACGTCCATGATATAAATAACCACCTCTATCAAATCGAACGGCGTCGATTCCAGCTTCTTTAGCTTTCGCTGCTATAGATTTTCCAACTAGTGCTGCTTTTTCGATTTTGGTTACTTTTTGATTTGCAATTTCGGTTTCTGCCGATGATGCAGCAGCCAAGGTATGTCCTTGAAGATCATCAATTAACTGAACGTAGATTTCGCTATTGCTGCGAAAAACACTCATGCGCGGAGCGCTTGAATCTCCCGATACCACTTTGCGGATTCTCTTCTTAATCCGACTTCTTCTGTATTCTTTGGTGATAGCCATGATCCTGTTATCAAATTATTTCTTACCAGCAGATTTACCGGCTTTGCGACGTAGCACTTCATTAACAAACTTGATCCCTTTACCTTTGTATGGTTCTGGTTTCCTCATGGAGCGAATTTTAGCCGCTACCATACCAAGAAGTTGCTTATCTATAGACTTCAAAATTATTATTGGATTCTTCCCTCTCTCAGTTTTTGTTTCAACCTTGATTTCGGACGGGATGTCAAACACGATATTGTGAGAGAAGCCCAATGATAGTTCTAGCAACTGATCTGTGTTAGATGCACGGTAACCTACACCAACTAATTCTTGTTCGGTTTTGAACCCTTCAGAAACACCATTCACCATGTTATTGATTAATGACCTGTAAAGACCATGTTTCGCACGGTGATCCTTAACATCGCTGCTTCTTGAAACAAGAATAGTGTTTTCCTCAATTTTTACTTCGATTGCCGGATCAACTGCTTGATGCAGTTCTCCTAATGGGCCTTTTACCGACACGATGTTTTCAGCGTTAATTGTAACGCTAACACCCTTAGGTAAGTTTATCGGCAGTTTTCCAATCCGTGACATCTCTTTATGCTGCTTTTTATTAGTAGATATAGCAGAGAACCTCTCCACCAACGTTTTCGTTTCTAGCTTCTTTATCAGTCATAAGACCTTTAGATGTGGAAACAATGGCAATTCCTAAACCGTTAATAACACGTGGGATTTTTTCAACGTGAACATAACGACGTAAGCCAGGCTTTGATACGCGAGTAAGTGTGCGTATTGCAGGAATTTTTGTAACCGGATGATATTTCAACGCGATTTTGATCGTTCCTTGTGGATTTCCTTCAGAAGGTGCTTCAAATTTGTAACTCAAAATATACCCTTTTTCAAAAAGAATTTTGGTCATATTTTGCTTCAATTTGGAAGCTGAAATTTCAACCACGCGATGATTTGCGTGAATGGCGTTCCGGAGCCTAGTAAGGTAGTCTGCTATCGGATCAGTCATTGTTTTTTTGTTATTGCTTGTTAGATAGAAAGGATTACCAGCTTGATTTGGTGATTCCTGGGATTTTGCCGTCAAGAGCCATTTCGCGGAATGTTATCCTTGAAAGTCCGAACTGACGAATGTAACCTCTTGGGCGGCCGGTTAGTTGACAACGATTCCGAAGACGAATTTTACTAGAATTGCGTGGGAGTTTTTGTAAACCTACAGAATCACCTGCAGCCTTCAAAGCTTCTCTTTTCGCAGCGAATTTAGCAACCAATTTAGCCCTTTTTACTTCTCGGGCCTTCATGCTTTCTTTTGCCATCGGATCTTTACTTTTTTAAATTTTTGAATGGTAGACCGAATTCTTTTAGGAGAGCAAAGGCTTCTTTATCAGTTGGTGCATTAGTCACAAATGTGATATCCATACCCATGATTTTAGAAACTTTATCAATGTTAATCTCCGGAAAGATAATTTGTTCAGTAACACCTAATGTGTAATTTCCACGACCGTCGAAACCTTTGTCGTTGATACCACGAAAATCTCTAATTCGAGGCAACGCCACAACAATCAGACGTTCCAGAAATTCATACATTTTGTCACCACGCAGAGTAACACGTACTCCAATAGGAACTCCTTTACGAAGTTTGAAGTTGGAAATATCTTTTTTGGATTTTGTAGCTACTGCTTTCTGACCAGTAATTGTAGTCATTTCGACAATAGCAGACTCGATCATCTTTTTATCAGAAACTGCTGAACCAATACCTTGATTAATACAGATCTTTTTAAGCACCGGAACTTGCATGGAGCTTTTATATTGAAACTCCTTCAACAACGCACTTTTAATTTCGTTGCGATACTTAGTCTTGAGGTTGGGTGTATAAATCATCACTTACTTGCCTCTGTTTTTTTTGTTTTGAAAAAACGAACGGTTTTACCATTTTCGTCGGTTTTGCGTCCTGTTCGTGCAGCTTTACCTGTAGAAGGATCTATAACCATCAGGTTTGAAATGTGAATCGAACCTTCTTTTTTAACGATTCCTCCTTGTGGGTTTTCAGATGTAGGCTTATTGTGACGAGCTGTTAAATTAACACCTGAAACAATTGCTCTTAGTTTCTGAATATTCACTTCTTGTATCTCTCCAGATTCGCCTTTGTGATTTCCGGCAATAACAAGAACTTTGTCTCCTTTTTTGATATGAAGTTTCATTGTGACAGCTGATTTAAAGCACCTCTGGAGCTAGTGAAACAATTTTCATGTACTGTTTTTCACGCAGTTCACGTGCAACAGGTCCGAAAATACGTGTACCTCGTAATTCATCATTGTTGTTGAGCAACACTACAGCGTTGTCATCGAAACGAATATATGAACCATCTGGACGACGGATTTCTTTTCTTGTGCGTACTACTACCGCTTTGGTAACAGAACCTTTTTTGGAGTTACCACTAGGCAAGGCATGCTTAATTGTAACTACAATTTTATCGCCGACAGATGCGTAACGCTTTTTTGTTCCGCCTAATACTCTGATACAAAGAACTTCTTTTGCACCTGAGTTATCTGCGACTGTCAGCCTGGATTCCTGCTGTATCATGATTCAATGATATTATTCTTGTAATGAATTACTTCGCTTTCTCTAGAATTTCAACTAGTCTCCAACGCTTATTTTTGCTCATTGGACGTGTTTCCATGATTTTCACGGTATCACCTGATCCACATTCGTTCTTGTCATCATGAACCATAAATGTAGTAGTCTTCTTCACGAATTTTCCGTATTTAGGGTGCTTTACCTTACGTTCAACGGCTACAACAATGGTTTTATCCATTTTTGTACTTCTTACTAGACCAACACGCTCTTTGCGTAGATTTCTTTCAATTGTTTCCATCGTGAAGATTATTTTACAGCTTCTTGTGTTTCACGTACGCGGATTTCCGTATTGATACGTGCAATCGTGCGTCTGTTATGACGTATGCTGAGCGGATTTTCAGAAGCGGACACTGCATGGTTAAATTCCAAACGTGACTGTAACTGAGTCATTTCTTTTACTTTATCTTTCAGCTCAACGAGTGAAAGGTTTTTGATCTCTTCCTGTTTCATAACTTCAATCAGGCTGTAGCTTCTTGATAATCACGACGAACGATAAATTTCGTCGTTACTGGTAATTTTTGTGATGCCAAACGGAGTGCTTCTTTTGCAATATCCATTGGTACACCTTCAGCTTCAAAAATGATGGTTCCTGGTTTTACAACGGCCACCCAATATTCAGGGGAACCTTTACCCTTACCCATTCGAACCTCTGCAGGTTTTTTGGTAATTGGTTTGTCTGGAAAAACTCGGATCCAGATTTGGCCTTCACGCTTCATGTAACGTGTCACAGCAATACGAGCGGCTTCGATCTGACGTGCAGTCATCCAAACACCTTCCATTGCTTTGATACCAAAAGAGCCAAATGCTAGCTCGTGTCCACGAGTCGCATTGCCCTTCATTTTCATTTTATGCTGCTTCCTGTACTTGGTACGTTTCGGCTGTAACATGGAAAATTGATTTTACTGGATTCTTTTTTTACTTATTCCCAACTAAGCAAACTTGTTTCAGCCTGCTATTTTGGGGACGGCAAAGATAGTAAGATGTTTTTTATTTGCAACAGAGAAATACATTTTTTTTCAAAGTATTCTGGTTGTAAGCTTAATTTCATGTTAAACACTAACATTGACGGGCAATACAACTTTAACGAAACTCAAAAAAAAAGAGGACACTATGTCCTCTTTGGTATTATCTTTAAGCTTTAGACTATTTATTTCTGCTTCTGCGGTCGCGATCGCCACCTCTACGAGGACCTCTATCGCGATCATTGCGATCATTGCCTCCTTGATTACTAGAACCAGTAGCCTTCTGGGCTTGAAGTCCAATATTTGGGCTTAAATCGCGCTTTCCGTAAATTTCACCTTTACAGATCCAGACTTTAATTCCGATTCGACCGTAAGTAGTGTGAGCTTCTGCTAAAGCATAATCGATGTCTGCGCGCAATGTATGAAGCGGAGTCCGACCTTCTTTGTAACCTTCCACTCGAGCCATTTCAGCTCCTCCTAATCGACCAGAGATTTTGCATTTTATACCCTCAGCACCCATTCTCATTGTTGAAGCAATGGAAGTTTTCATCGCACGACGGAAAGAAATTCTTCCTTCGAGTTGTCTAGCTATTCCATCAGCAACTAGACGTGCATCCAACTCTGGACGTTTAATCTCGAAGATATTGATTTGTACTTCCTTCTTGGTTAACTTTTTAAGTTCCTCTTTAAGTTTGTCAACCTCTTGGCCACCCTTACCAATGATAATTCCTGGTCGCGCTGTATTTATAGTAACAGTAACTAACTTAAGAGTTCGCTCGATAACGATTTTGGAAATACCGGCTTTAACTAAACGAGCACTAAGATACTTGCGTATTTTGTGATCTTCAACCAATTTTTCTGTGAAGTTCTTTCCTCCATACCAGTTAGAATCCCAGCCACGAATAATCCCTAGACGAAGACCGATCGGATTTGCTTTTTGTCCCATGTAATTGTTGTATTGTCTTTTGAGAATAGGATTAATTAGCGGCTACTTTAGTTCCTACAACTAATGTAACGTGGTTTGAACGCTTACGAATTCTGTATCCACGGCCTTGCGGAGCTGGGCGTAAACGTTTTAATTGACGTCCTCCATCAACTTTAACTTCTGTAACAACAACATTGCTGTCTTCCAATCTAGCTCCTTCATTTTTTGCTTGCCAATTTGCAATAGCAGAAAGTAAAAGTTTCTCAAGACGGCCAGCGGCATCCTTGTTAGTGAATTTGAGGATTGATAAAGCGCGATCAACATCCACACCTCTAATAAGATCAGCTACTAAGCGCATCTTTCTTGGAGAGGTTGGACAATTATTTAGCTTGGCGAATGCAATTGTCTTGCGCTCTGCTTTCATCGCCTCAGCCATATTTTTTTTACGAGATCCCATTGTTTGTGAGAGATAAAGAACGTGAATGATTATTTCTTCCCTTTGTCTTTGCGATTTCCTGCGTGTCCACGATAGGTCCTAGTTGGAGCAAACTCTCCAAGTTTGTGGCCTACCATGTTTTCAGTTACGTAAACGGGAATGAATTTATTGCCATTGTGAACAGCAATCGTTTGTCCAACGAAATCCGGAGAAATCATTGAGCGTCGTGCCCAGGTTTTAATCACAGATTTTTTGCTTGAATCGATCATAGCTAAAACTTTCTTCTCTAGCTTGAAGTCGATAAAAGGTCCTTTTTTAAGCGAACGGCTCATGTGTTGTCGTTATATCAGGTGTTGAACAAATTATTTCTTGCGACGCTCGATGATGTACTTCGAACTTCTGTTCTTTGGCGCGCGAGTTTTGTATCCTTTAGCAGGAATACCTTTGCGGCTGCGTGGGTGACCTCCAGATGCACGTCCCTCACCACCACCCATTGGGTGATCTACAGGGTTCATTGCAACACCTCGAACTCTTGGGCGGCGGCCCAACCAACGCGATCTACCTGCCTTACCAGAACGAACCAATCGGTGATCTGAGTTGCTTACAGTTCCAACAACTGCAAGGCAAGTGTTAAGAATCATTCTGATTTCACCAGAAGGCATGCGGATAATCGCATATTTTCCATCTCTTGCTTGAAGCTGGGCTGAAACGCCTGCGCTTCTTACAAGCACAGCTCCTTGACCAGGACGCATTTCAATATGGTGAATCATTGTACCTAATGGAATGTCTTTTAGGAAAAGAGCATTTCCTGGTTCTACAGGAGCATTCTCACCAGAAAGTACAGTGTTTCCAACCTCTAACTTATCTGGTGCTAAGATGTAGCGTTTTTCTCCATCTATATATTGGAGAAGAGCGATACGACCAGAACGATTAGGATCATATTCAATAGTTGCAACTTTGGCAGGAACACCATGTTTGTCTCTGCGGAAATCGATTAAGCGGTAACGTTGTTTGTTACCTCCACCAATATAGCGCATTGTCATTTTTCCAGAGTGGTTACGACCACCTGATTTCTTGTTGCTTACAAGAAGTGTTTTCTCGGGAGTTGATGTAGTAACATCTGAGAATGTATCGGCAACCTTAAAGCGGGTACCGGGAGTTATCGGATTAAATTTCTTAAGTCCCATGTCTATCAGAGATTGCTGTAAAAGTCAATGGTCTCTCCTTCTTTCAAGATCACGATCGCTTTTTTGCAGTTGCCTGTAAGCCCAGTGTTGAAACCATTTTTAGTGTTACGCATTTTTACTTTACCAATATAACGTTGAGTGTTCACACGTTCTACGGTTACACCATACATCTGCTGGATGGCATTTTTAATCTGGAGCTTATTAGCATCCTCATGAACCACAAAACCGAAACGGTTTAGCTTTTCAGAAATGCTAGTCATCTTCTCCGTAATGATTGGTTTAATGATGATATTCATTTCAGTTTTGGTTTAAGAGGTTTTCAATAGTCTTAACTGAACCTTCGAAAAGTACTACGTTGTTAGCATTAAGGATATCAAATGTGTTGATATCGTTTGCAATAACAACTTTGCTATTTTGAAGATTGCGACTCGACAAATAGATATTTTGGTTCAATTCAGGAATGATAACAAGTGTTTTCTTTCCGTTTAACTTAAGTTTGCTTAAGATTGAAGTGAAACCCTTTGTAGATGGAGAATCAAAGTTGAACCCCTCTACCAAAACAATTCCGTTGTCTTGTGCTTTGTAAGCAAGTGCCGATTTACGTGCCAATTGCTTAACTTTTTTATTCAGTCGAAAACTGTAATCTCTTGGTTTTGGACCGAAAATTCTACCACCACCAACGAACACAGGAGATTTAATGCTACCAGCACGAGCTCCACCAGTTCCCTTTTGACGTTTTAGCTTTTTTGTAGAGTAGGAAACTTCCGCTCTTTCTTTTGATTTATGTGTCCCTTGACGACGATTAGCAAGAATTTGCTTTACATCGAGATAGATCGCGTGATCATTGGGCTCAATTCCGAAAACTTCGCTATTTAGCGTCATTTTGCGGCCGGTTTCTTGACCGTTTGAGTTATAGATTGCTAATTCCATGTTATTTCTCAAGCATTACGTACGAACCTTTCGGACCTGGCACTGCGCCTTGGATAACGATTAGATTCTGTTCTGGGATTACTTTCAAAACCTCTAAGTTTTGAATCTTTACACGGGAACCACCAGTACGGCCAGCCATACGCATTCCCTTGAATACACGCGATGGGTAAGAAGATGCACCAAGTGAACCTGGAGCCCTTAGACGATTGTGCTGACCGTGAGTGGCCATACCAACACCGCTGAATCCATGACGTTTCACAACGCCTTGAAAACCCTTACCTTTTGATGTGCCTATTACATCAACAAATTCACCTTCTGAAAACAACTCCACTGTAACCGTTTCTCCAAGAGTTTTCTCGGAGATGAATTTGCGGAATTCAGCAATTTTTCTTTTGGGCGTGGTTGACGCCTTGCTGAAGTGCCCTTTCATTGCGGAAGAAGTATGTTTCTCCTTTTTTTCATCATACGCCAGTTGAACAGCGCTATAACCATCTTTTTCGATGGTTCTTACTTGCGTTACTACGCAAGGACCAGCTTCGATAACTGTGCATGGTATGTTCTTACCAGCGGCACTGTAAAGACTAGTCATTCCGATTTTTTTACCTATGATACCTGACATTTTGTTGTATTGAAAGAAAAAACTAATTCTGAAAAAATCAACGTCACACTTTGATTTCCACTTCAACTCCACTAGGAAGTTCAAGTTTCATAAGCGCGTCTACAGTTTTAGATGTAGTAGAGTAGATGTCCAGCAAGCGCTTGTAAGAACAAAGCTGAAACTGCTCACGTGCTTTCTTGTTAACGTGCGGTGAACGAAGCACCGTGTAAATCTTTTTGTTTGTAGGAAGTGGAATTGGTCCACTTACTACAGCTCCGGTAGACTTTACCGTCTTAACAATTTTCTCAGCCGACTTATCTACGAGATTGTAGTCGTACGACTTGAGTTTGATGCGGATTTTCTGGCTCATGTAGAGTATAAAGAACGATTAAACTTTTGCTTTACCTTTTGCTTTTGCTATTACTTCTTCTGCAACTTGGCGTGGTGCTTCAGCATAATGTGAAGGCTCCATTGTTGATGTTGCACGCCCCGAAGAAATTGTACGGAGTGTAGTTACATATCCAAACATTTCGCTCAAAGGAACTTTAGCACGAATTACTTGGGCTCCTGCACGACTGTCCATTCCTTCCAGTTGACCACGACGCTTATTCAAGTCGCCGATGATATCACCCATATAATCTTCAGGGGTTAGAACTTCAACCTTCATGATTGGTTCTAGGAGTACAGGCTTTGCTTTAGGAAGTGCTTCACGGAATGCTGTCCTAGCACAGATTTCAAATGAAAGTGCATCGGAGTCAACTGCGTGGTAAGAACCATCAGTTAATCTAACCTTCAAACTATCCATTGTGTAACCAGCTAGAACACCATTTTGCATAGCTGCTTTGAATCCTTTTTCAACTGAAGGAATAAATTCACGAGGAACATTACCTCCAACAACTTCATTAACAAACTGAAGACCCTCTTTACCTTCGTCAACAGGTCCGATAGTAACAACGATATCTGCAAATTTACCACGACCACCAGTTTGCTTCTTGTAAACTTCGCGGTGAGTAACTGTACCGTTGATTGTTTCCTTGTAGTTAACTTGTGGAGCACCTTGATTACATTCTACTTTAAACTCGCGTTTCAAGCGGTCCATAATAATTTCCAAGTGAAGCTCACCCATTCCGGAAATAATTGTTTGACCTGTTTCTTCGTCTGTTCGAACTCGGAATGTAGGATCCTCTTCTGAAAGTTTACCTAATGAAATTCCCAATTTATCGACATCTGCTTGAGTTTTAGGCTCAATTGCAATACCGATTACTGGTTCAGGGAAGTTCATTGCTTCAAGAATGATTGGATTCTTTTCATCGCAAAGCGTATCGCCTGTTTTGATGTCTTTAAAGCCAACTGCTGCTCCAATATCACCTGCTTCGATATAATCGATAGAATTCTGCTTGTTAGCGTGCATCTGGAAGATACGGCTAATACGCTCCTTATTACCACTTCTGGTATTCAAAACATATGAACCTGCGTCCAGACGACCTGAATAAGCGCGGAAGAAACACAAGCGACCAACAAATGGATCTGTTGCAATCTTGAAGGCTAAGGCTGTGAACGGATCTTTAACGTCTGGACGGCGAACTACCTCAGCTCCTGTATCAGGATTTGTTCCGATAGTATTTTCCTTATCCATTGGACTAGGCATGAGCTCCATTACGAGGTCAAGCATAGTTTGAACTCCTTTATTCTTGAATGCTGAACCACATAGCATTGGAACAACTTTATTTGCTACACAAGCCTTGCGGAGTGCGTGAAGGATTTCTGCTTCAGTAAGAGACTCAGGATCTTCGAAATATTTCTCCATGAGGGTTTCATCGAACTCCGCAGCAGCTTCAAGAAGTTTTTCTCTCCACTCTCTTGCTTCTTCAACCATGTCGGCAGGAATTTCTACCACTTCATAGGTCATCCCTTTGTCGTGCTCATTCCATACCATTCCACGCCAGTTGATCAAGTCAACTACACCTTTGAATGTTTCTTCTGCACCAATTGGTAATTGAAGCGGAAGTGGATTACCACCCAAGATTTCTTTAACCTGCTTCACAACACTGAGGAAGTCGGCACCTTGGCGGTCCATTTTATTTACAAACCCAAGACGAGTTACGTTGTAATTATTTGCAAGACGCCAGTTTGTTTCTGATTGGGGCTCCACACCATCCACTGCAGAAAACAAAAACACCAGACCATCAAGTACACGTAACGAACGGTTTACCTCTACGGTAAAGTCCACGTGACCTGGAGTATCGATGATGTTCATCTTGTAGTTATTGTCACGATAGTTCCAGAAGCAGGTTGTAGCAGCAGAAGTGATGGTTATACCTCTTTCTTGCTCCTGAACCATCCAGTCCATCGTAGCAGCACCATCATGTACCTCACCAATTTTGTGATTAACACCGGTGTAATAAAGGATTCGCTCAGTAGTGGTAGTTTTTCCAGCATCAATGTGAGCTGCAATACCAATGTTACGCGTATATTTAAGATCGTGGCTCATAGCACTTATCTATTCGGTTTGCTTAGAATCTGAAATGTGAGAATGCCTTATTGGCTTCCGCCATGCGGTGTGTATCTTCTTTCTTCTTGTGTGCAGATCCCTCACCTTTGCTTGCAGCAACAATTTCACCAGCAAGTTTCATTGCCATTGACTTTTCGTTGCGCTTGCGAGCATACATGATTAACCATTTCATTCCAAGAGCAGTGCGTCTATCTGGACGGATTTCCATTGGAATTTGGAATGTAGCTCCACCAACTCGGCGACTTTTTACTTCAACCGCAGGACTAACGTTTTCCAACGCTCTTTTCCATACTTCATGACCATTTTCTTCCGTACGCTTAGCTACAATGTCAACTGCGTCGTAGAAAAGTTTGAAGGCAATACTTTTCTTGCCATCATACATCATGTTATTCACGAAGCGAGTAACAACTGGGTCTCCGAAGCGTGGATCCGGAAGACGGGGAATTCGTTTGGGTGTGGATTTTCTCATTTTATTGCTGTGCTGAGAGCTTCAGATTATTTTTTCTTGCCTTTTCCTTTGCCAGCTGCTGCTGCTGGTTGGCCTGGTTTAGGACGCTTCGTTCCGTATTTTGAACGACGCTGATTACGACCTTCTACACCTGATGTATCGAGCGCTCCACGTACAATGTGGTAACGAACTCCTGGAAGATCTTTTACCCTTCCACCGCGGATAAGAACAATCGAGTGCTCTTGTAGGTTGTGACCTTCGCCCGGGATGTAGGCATTAACTTCTTTCGTGTTTGTAAGGCGTACACGCGCTACTTTACGCATCGCTGAGTTTGGCTTCTTAGGGGTTGTAGTGTAAACCCGGGTACAAACTCCACGGCGCTGAGGACATGAATCCAATGCTGGACTCTTACTCTTAGTGGCGTTAGGCGTGCGGCCTTTACGTACAAGCTGCTGAATGGTAGGCATGCTTTACTGCTTGATTATGTTGTGATTATCTTATTAAAACGGTCTACTCGGCCGAATTTTGGGAGCGCAAAGATAGGAAGTAGTTTTGATTAACCAACTGATAGTTAGATTTTTTTTTCAATGATGCATCGTTTTTTTTGTCAGATGTTCTTCGTTTAGCTTCAAACCTAAGCTACACATGGTTATTCTGCAATTTGTTAAGTTGATTTAGCTCGTTTTTTTTGGCCATCCTCTTACGATCCGTTGTTGACAATGTTCCAACATTACTGAAATTATCTGAATGGTTCTGTTTTTCGCTTGTTATAGTTAATAAAATTAGTGTGCATATTTTCTAACATTAAAGATGTGGTTCCTTACTTTTGCCCAATGAATCGCGACTTTCTGAGTGAACTAAACCCAATTCAACGCCAGGCTGCTGAAACAACCGATGGCCCTGTTATGATTATTGCTGGTGCAGGATCAGGTAAAACGCGCGTTCTTACCTACAGAATTGCAAATCTCCTTCATAAAGGAGTGGATTCATTTAATATTTTAGCTCTAACCTTCACCAATAAAGCTGCGCGTGAAATGAAGGAGCGTATAAACCATTTGGTTGTTGGTACTGAAGCAAGAAACTTATGGATGGGGACTTTTCACTCCATTTTTGCAAGAATCCTTAGGGCTGAGGGTGAACGACTTGGTTACCCTTCGAACTTCACTATATACGACACGGAAGATTCAAAAGGACTTATAAAAAACATCTTAACGGAACTTCAACTCGATGATAAGATTTACAAGCCTGGTTTGGTCTTGAGTAGAATATCATCAGCTAAAAATAACCTGATTACTTCACGAGAATACAACAGCCACGCTCAAATCTTAGATGAAGACCGCCAGAGCGGTAAGCCTAAACTGGGGCTGGTTTATGAAACATATGATAAGCGCCTTTTCAAATCGTCGGCAATGGATTTCGATGACTTGCTCTTTAAAACCAACGTCCTGCTCAAACAGTTTCCAGAAGTCCTTTATAAATATCAACAGAAGTTTAAGTTTATCCTTGTAGACGAGTACCAAGACACGAATTTTAGTCAGTACTTGATTGTCAAGAAACTCTCTGCCATGTACCAAAATATTTGTGTAGTAGGCGATGATGCACAGAGTATTTATGCCTTCCGCGGAGCGAATATTCAAAACATTCTCAATTTTGAAAAGGATTATCCCGAATTGAAAGTGTTTAAGTTAGAACAGAATTATCGGTCAACTAAAACAATTGTAGAAGCCGCAAATTCCGTTATTCGTAACAATAAAGATCAGTTAAAGAAAGTTGTTTGGACAGACAACAACGATGGTGATCGAATTCGTTTGATGCGTGCAGGATCCGATAATGAAGAAGGAAATATTGTAGCTAGCAGTATTTTCGACCTTCGGATGCAACATCAACTTCCGAATAAAGATATCGCGATCCTTTATCGAACCAATGCTCAAAGTAGGGCAATGGAAGAGGCGCTCAGAAAGCGTGGAATTCCATATCGTATTTATGGTGGATTGTCTTTTTACAAGAGGAAGGAAATTAAAGATCTGCTCGCCTATTTCAGATTAGCGATTAATTCTGCCGATGAGGAAGCTCTCCGTAGAGTGATTAATTATCCAGCCCGTGGAATTGGCAAAACCACACTCGAAAAGCTTGTTGTAGCTGCGGACCAAAACAATGTGAGCATTTTTGAAATCATCGAAAATCTCGATCAATTTAGGACGGTTACTGGAGCAACTGCCCAGAAAATCGGAGAATTCGTTATGATGATCCGAAGTTTTCGTCATGGTCTCGCAACTTCCAATGCATACGATTTGGCGATGCACATTGCTAGATCTTCGGGTTTATTGAAAGAGCTGCATGCAGATAAAACCCCGGAAGGAGTTTCGAAACACGATAACGTAATGGAACTTCTAAATGGTATCCAAGAATTTGTTGATACCCCGCCTGAAAGTGATGATGAAGTTGCAGAAAGAACGCTCGACGTTTTTATGCGCGACATTGCTTTGCTAACTGATGCCGATGAAAAGGACGATGAAGACACCAATAAGGTAACGATGATGACCATTCATGCTGCCAAAGGATTGGAGTTTAAGGCAGTTTTTGTGGTTGGTTTGGAAGAGAATTTATTCCCTTCTCAGTTGGCTCTTAACTCTCGAGAAGAATTAGAGGAAGAACGTCGATTGTTTTATGTCGCGATCACTCGTGCAGAAAGATTTCTCACTATTACTTATGCAACAAGCCGATATCGTTGGGGTAAAATAGACTTTTCAGAGCCAAGCCGATTTTTGGAAGAGATTGACCAGAATTTACTTGAATTACCGCCAGAACCTCAACGAGGAGCATTTATGAATTTTGAAGACGAACGTCTCGGTTTTGGGGGATTCACTTCCAGGCAAAATTCACCAGCAGCATTCAAACCAAGAGAAAAGACTGAAACTGGATTTGCGACAAAAACAAGTTCTGTGCCTGCAACACCTGGTTTTCAACCAAAACCCAAATTGACGTCAGCTGCACAAGCAATTCCAAAACCTGGATTTGAAGTCGACGATTTGAGTAAATTAAGCGAGGGCATGTCTGTCGAACACGAAAAATTTGGGAAAGGGAAAGTGATTCACGTAGATGGTCGTCCTGGTGAAAAAAAGGCCACAGTACTCTTTGAAGTAGCGGGACAGAAACAATTATTGCTTAAGTTTGCAAGACTTAAAATTATCAAGGCCTGATAATCTCGCTGTTTTTTACAGCCATTTTAGCACCAATGCTTTTTATTTCAGGCACTCTTAACCTATGATGCAGTACAATTCTCAGCGACCTAAGCTGATCATCTCCGAATACGGTAGGCATATTCAAAAAATGATCGATAACGCCTGTGCGATCGAAGACCGAGAACAACGAAACCTTGCAGCCAAAGCAATCATCGCTGTTATGGGGCAACTCAATCCGCATTTGAGAGATCAAAATGATTTCAGACATAAACTTTGGGATCACTTGTTTATCATGTCGGATTTCCGTTTGGATGTTGATTCTCCTTACCCGATACCTTCTCGAGAGAGCCTTTCGACAAAGCCTTCAAGTTTACAATATCCAAACAACCATATTCGGTATCGGCATTACGGAAAGATCATTGAGAAAATGATTGATAATGCCAAGAAAATCGAAGATCCAGAACTTAAAATGTCGATGGTTAGTGCTGTTGCGCACCATTTGAAAAAATCTTATCTCGCTTGGAACCGCGATTCCGTGGCTGATGATATAATTTTTAAAGACCTTAAAGATCTTTCTGCTGGAACGCTTGAAATGCCTGATGGCACTCAGTTGGGAGCAGCTACAGAGGTGTTAACAGCAAATTATTCACAAGGACAGGGTAAGAAGTTTAATCGCAACAAACAAAAACAGAAACCATTCAAGCGTAAATTCGGCACAAGTAATAGCTACTGATCCGCATGAATAGTTTCGAAATAACAGGAGGTAAGCGCCTTTCAGGTGAACTCACCCCACAAGGAGCCAAGAATGAGGCTCTACAAATCCTTTGCGCAGTCTTGTTAACGGCAGAGCGCTGCGTTATTAACAATGTACCAGACATTGTCGATGTAAATAAACTCATCGATCTTCTCGGTGCACTTGGTGTAAAGGTAGAAAACCTTGGAAATGGCTCATGGGCTTTTCAAGCTGATGATGTAAATGTAGATTTTCTCATCTCCGAAGATTTTAAAAAACGAGGCGCAGCACTCCGTGGATCTGTTATGATCGTTGGTCCGTTACTTGCTCGATTTGGCCGTGGCTACATTCCTAAGCCAGGTGGAGATAAGATTGGTCGCCGTCGACTAGACACACACTTTATTGGATTCCAAAATCTAGGTGCCGAATTCGACTTCGACAGTGTTGAGAATTTTTATAAAGTTGAAGCAAAGGAACTTCGTGGAGCCGCCATGCTGCTCGACGAAGCCTCAGTTACAGGCACTGCAAACATTGTGATGGCAGCTGTCCTTGCAAAAGGTATTACCACAATTTTCAATGCTGCTTGCGAACCATATATCCAGCAATTGTGTAAGATGCTCAACAGCATGGGCGCGAAAATTTCTGGTGTTGGATCAAATCTTCTGAGCATCGAAGGCGTTCGTGAACTGGGAGGTTGTGAACATCGCATGCTTCCAGACATGATCGAAATTGGTTCGTTCATTGGATTGGCAGCCATGACACAGTCGAACATTCGCATCAAAGACACTGGCTACGACCATTTGGGTATGATTCCAGATGTGTTTCGCCGTCTAGGTATCGAAGTGCTCCGTGATGGTGATGATATTGTGATTCCGCAACAAGACAGCTACACGATTAACAAATATATCGATGGCTCCATTTTAACAGTAGCCGATGCTCCATGGCCTGGTTTCACACCCGATCTACTCTCAATTGTATTGGTTGTAGCCACGCAAGCCAACGGTTCGGTGCTGATTCACCAAAAGATGTTTGAAAGCCGTTTGTTCTTTGTAGATAAACTCATCGACATGGGCGCTCAAATTATTCTCTGCGATCCACACAGAGCCACAATAATTGGCATCAACCGCAGGTATAAATTACGTGGAATCAGAATGACTTCTCCTGACATTCGTGCAGGTGTTTCTTTGCTTATTGCCGCGCTATCGGCGGAAGGCACCTCGATAATTGACAATATTGAGCAAATCGACCGTGGCTACCAGAATATCGATACCCGTTTGAGAGCTATCGGTGCAGAGATTAAGCGCAAGTAAAATGGCTTTGCTACCTAAAATTTAATCCATTTTCACTTTTCGAAGAAGCTAAAAAGCTTGGCGTTATTTTTGTAAATTCGCGTTTCCATAAAATCATTTCATGAAATCAAATAAAATCTTTTGGTCATTGTTTTTGCTTGCCTTTATCACTGCAGGCAGCATGTTAGCAATTAATTTCAGTTCAAACGCACCAAAGCCTATTGTTGGGCTAAATGTTGGCAATCAAGCACCCGACTTAGCATTTAAAACTCCAGCGGGAAAAGAAATTAAACTTTCTTCACTTCGTGGTCAGGTTGTACTTCTTGATTTTTGGGCATCATGGTGCGGTCCTTGCCGCATGGAAAACCCAAATGTTGTGAAGGCATACAACAAATACAACAAACAAAAATTCACTTCTGGAAAAGGCTTTACCATTTACAATGTTTCTCTCGACATGAAGAAAGAAGCTTGGGAAAAGGCTATTCAGAAAGATGGTCTGGTTTGGGAAAATCACGTGAGCGATTTGATGGGATGGAGTTCGCAAGCTGCTGCTATTTATGGCGTAAATTCTATTCCAATGAATTACTTGCTTGATGGCAAAGGAATTATCCTCGCTAAGAACCTTCGTGGCGCTTCCCTTGAAGCCGAACTTGATAAGCAACTTGCGAAATAAGTTTTAAGTAAACCTTTAAAGCAGGCATTCTTCAAAAGATTGCCTGCTTTTTTCATGTCATATTGTCGCAAATCGGTGCATGGCACTAAGGTTGCAAATGCCGCGCGAAATCCGATGAAAAACAGGATCAGAAAATTTTTTAGTCAAATGAACGCCGAAGAAAAAGCTCCCGAAACACCACAGATGGAAGCACCTGCTCAATCTATGAATGATTCAGGTACACAAGAACAAATTGTTGCCGAAGGGCCAGTTACGACAGATGAGTCTCTCAATCCGGAAGCTCTAAATGCAGAAGAAGCAACGCTCGCTAATTGGGAAGCCAAGTATCAAGACATAAATGATCGCTACCTCCGCATGTATTCGGAATTCGACAACTACCGCAAACGCACCATAAAGGAGCGCGCTGACTTAATCAAAACGGCAGGTTCTGACATTTTTGCTGCCATTCTGCCTGTTCTCGACGATTTCGAGCGAGCATCAAAAGCACTTGAAGCTTCAGGTGAATCAAATCCTGCTCAAGAAGGAATGCTGCTTATTTCGCAAAAGTTGAAGGGCATTCTGACAAATCGTGGACTTGAAGAAATGAACGCTAAAGGGCAAGAGTTCGATGCTGATTTACATGAAGCAATCACACAAATACCGGCACCAGACGAGTCTCTGAAAGGGAAAGTGATCGATGAACTCGAAAAAGGATATTCACTCAATGGTAAAGTAATCCGCTTTGCCAAAGTTGTAGTTGGAAGCTGATAAACACCAAGATGGCAAAGAGAGATTACTATGAAATTTTAGGTGTTACTAAAAACGCCGACGAGCAAGAGCTGAAAAAGGCCTACCGCAAGATGGCGGTGAAATATCACCCTGATAAGAACCCTGGCGATAAAGCTGCTGAAGACAATTTTAAAGAAGCTGCTGAAGCATACGAAGTATTGAGTAATCCCGATAAACGTGCTCGTTATGACCGTTTCGGCCATCAAGCGGGTGGTGCCTCAGCTGGAGGTGGAGGATTTGGCGGTGGCGGAATGAACATGGACGATATCTTCAGCCAATTTGGAGATATTTTTGGCCAAGGAGGTTTTGGTGGCTTCGGCGGTCAAAGCCAAGGTCGTAGAGTAAACCGTGGCAGCAACCTCCGAATTAAAGTAAAACTCACCATGGAGGAAATCGCTACTGGTGTGGAAAAGAAAATCAAGGTAAACAAGTTTGTATCCTGCAGAACTTGCACTGGTACAGGTGCCGATAAAGGTTCTTCGTTTTCAACTTGTTCAACCTGCAATGGAGCAGGAAGAGTGCACCGTATTACCAATACTATTCTTGGGCAAATGCAAACCACCGCGACCTGTCCGGCATGTGATGGTGAAGGGAAAATCATTGCAAGCAAGTGCAAAACTTGCAGCGGCGACGGAATAACCAGAGAGGAAGATATCATTTCAATTCAAATTCCTGCTGGCGTTGGAGAAGGAATGCAACTCAATGTTGCCGGAAAAGGAAATGCTGCACCTCGCGGAGGCATTCCAGGTGATTTACTCGTAAGTATAGAAGAAGTTGAACATGCCGAACTTAAACGTGACGGCAATAATCTTTACTACAACTGTTATATCAATTTTGCAGATGCAGCCCTAGGCACGTCTATAGAAATACCAACTTTAGAAGGAAAAGCCAAGTTCAAAATTGATCCTGGCACCCAATCGGGTAAAGTGTATCGCTTGCGCGGAAAAGGTTTGCCAGAAGTAAATAGCTATCAACGTGGAGATCTGATGGTGGATGTAAATGTTTGGACACCACAAACCCTCACTACAGAGGAAAAGTTGATCCTTGAGAAACTTCGTGAAGCAGGAAATTTCCAACCTCAACCCGGAAAAAAGGAAAAGTCATTCTTTGATCGGGTAAAAGAGTACTTTCACTAAGACAAACCTTATATTTGAAGCCTGTCAGGAATCCCCGGCAGGCTTATTTTTTATGTGATTATCTAAGGACTTTCAACCTATGAGCGTTCCCATTTTTGAAGCCCGAAACATCCGAAAAACCTACGGGAATTACACTGCACTTAACGATGTTAGCATCAAGGTTGAAAAAGGCAGCGTGTTTGGCTTGCTAGGTCCAAATGGTGCGGGGAAAACTTCACTTATCCGTATCATCAATCAAATTACAGCGCCCGACGAGGGGCATGTGTTTTTTAATGGTGAGACCCTTAAACCCGAACATGTTTCTAGAATTGGCTATATGCCAGAAGAAAGAGGCCTTTACAAGAAAATGCAAGTGGGAGAGCAGTGCATGTATCTTGCCCAACTTAAAGGTTTAGATAGTGCCACTGCACGGAAAAAGTTGCGCAATTGGTTCGAGAAATTCGAAATTCAAGGTTGGTGGAACAAGAAAGTAGAAGAACTTTCAAAGGGCATGGCGCAGAAAGTACAGTTCATTGTTACTGTTCTGCATGAACCTGAACTCCTCATATTTGATGAGCCATTCACTGGATTTGACCCTGTAAATGCCAATTTGATTCGTGATGAAATTTTAGAATTAAGCAGAAACGGATCTACCATTATATTTTCTACGCATCGAATGGAGACTGTTGAAGAACTATGCGATAGCATTGCATTGATCAACAAAAGCCAAAAAATTCTCGATGGAAAAGTTGCCGATATCCGCAAGCAGTTTCGTACTCAAACATATCGCATGGAGTTTATTGGAAATATGCTCTCATTTACAAATGCACTTTGGACAGGTGCTGAACTGCTTGAAAGAAAACAAGTAGATAACCATTGTAGTGTAACGCTTCGGTTAACAGGCAACAACACGGTAAACAATCTCTTTGCGGCAGTAATGCCTAGTTGTGAAATTGTTTCCTTCAACGAAGTAATTCCATCGATGAGCGAAATCTTTATTAGAACAGTTCAACCCAACAACCAATAATCATGGGCAAAATCGGACTAATTATCAGAAGAGAATACCTTACTCGGGTAAGGAAAAGATCTTTCTTGATCATGACCATTCTTGGGCCGCTCATTATGGGCGCCATCATGATTGTGCCCGTGTGGATGGCTTCGGTGAATGTATCGGTAAAAAAGGTTCTGGTTCTTGATGAAGCAGGATTTATCGAAGGTTTACTGCAAGAAAACGACGACGTGAAGTTTTTCTACACCCGAACCCCGCTAAAAAAATCTTTGGCCACTTTAGACTCTGAAGAATACTTTGCATTGGTCCATATTCCGAAATTTCAAGATAACGACATCAACCATTTACAGCGTCAAATCAAGTTGTATTCTGCAAAACAGGTGTCGCTCAGCATGAAGTTGTTCGTAAGGAATCAGATCGAAAAACAAATCGAAAGACTGAAACTTCAATCACAAGGTGTGGATCAAGACTTGGTCGACAATGTGAAGAAAACTGTAAATGTGCCGCTTGACATCATCCCATTAAAAGGCGAAGCAAGTTCAGGTGTAGAAATGAATACCGCTCTCGGAATGATTGGTGGTGTCTTGATTTACCTTTTCATTTTCCTTTTTGGCGCTCAAGTGATGCGCGGTGTAATTGAAGAGAAAACCAATCGAATCGTTGAAGTGATCATTTCCTCGGTGAAACCCTTCCAGTTGATGATGGGGAAAATCCTCGGTATCGCACTTGTTGGACTTACGCAATTCCTACTTTGGGTCGTTCTTACAGGTTCCATCTACACAATTTTTATGGCTACTGTTGTGAAGGATAAGTTAAGTCCCGACAAAATGGAAGCCCTCATGAAGCAAAGTCCGGATGGTACTTCTGTGGCAGATTTCGATGAGCTTCGCCAAACCCAACAAGTTGTAAACGAGGTTGCTCGAATAAATTGGGGGTTGATGATTCCTTGTTTTATCTTTTATTTTCTTGGTGGATATTTACTTTATGGAGCCATGTTTGCCGCAATTGGAGGAGCTGTTGATAGTGAGGCTGATACGCAACAATTTATGTTGCCAGTTTCTGCTCCACTCATTTTCTCCTTCGTGATGGCTCAAACAGTGCTAAATGATCCTAATGGGAGCTTAGCCTTCTGGCTTTCCATCATTCCATTTACCTCCCCAATCATCATGATGGTGCGGCTTCCATTTGGTGTGCATTATTCCGAACTACTGCTTTCGATGGGCATGCTCATACTTGGCTTCATCTTTACAACCTGGGCAGCTGGAAAAATTTACCGCACAGGTATTTTAATGTATGGTAAGCGTCCAACTTGGAGAGAAATGCTCCGTTGGTTGCGCTACTAATTCCGAATTGAAAACTGATTTATTACCCGAATTCTCATGAAAATTTCTGCCAACTGGCTTCGTCAATACTTAAGTTTTTCCCCTTCACCTGAAGAAATTTCGCCGCTGCTTACCGATTGTGGATTGGAAGTAGAAAGCCTTGAATCTTTTGAGAGTATCAAAGGAGGTTTGAAAGGTATAGTGGTTGGAGAGGTAATGGATCGTCAACAGCATCCTAATGCCGACCGACTTTCTTTAACAAAAGTGGATGTCGGAATGGGCGAATTGCTTTCGATCGTTTGCGGCGCACCCAATGTGGCTGCTGGGCAGAAAGTGCTTGTTGCAACTATTGGAACAACTTTGTATCCGATTTCGGGAGAATCATTTCAGATTAAAGAAAGTAAGATCCGCGGAGAAATTTCCCAAGGGATGATTTGTGCCGAAGATGAAATTGGCACAGGACATAGCCACGACGGTATCTTGGTTTTGCCGCCCGAAACAAAAGTAGGAATGCCAGCTGCCGAAATCTTTGGTGTATCAACCGATCAAGTTTTTGAGATTGGTTTAACGCCGAATCGCATCGATGCTGCATCTCACTTTGGTGTAGCGCGCGATCTTTCGGCCGTACTTTACGAAAACAATGAGGTGAAACTTTTGAAACCAGAAGTAAAGTCAACCTTCTCAAGTAATGGTCACGATGTGCAGGTTTCTGTAGAAACTACCGAAGCCGTTCATAGATACAGCACAATCAGAATCTCCGAAATTCAAGTGGCTGAAAGTCCGATGTGGTTGAAAAATGCTTTAACGAGCATCGGTTTGCGCCCGATCAACAATGTGGTCGACATAACTAATTATGTTTTGCACGAAACGGGGCAGCCGCTTCACGCATTTGATGCTCAGGAAATTCAAGGTGGAAAAATTATTGTGAAAACCTGTCTGCCAGGTACCGTCTTTACTGCGTTGGATGGATCGGAACACAAGCTTACAGAACAAGATTTGATGATTTGTGATGCGCAAAAACCACTGTGCATGGCTGGAATTTATGGAGGAATCGATTCAGGTGTAACCAGTTTAACTTCTGAGATTTTACTTGAGTGCGCCACTTTTCATCCAGTTTGGGTGCGAAAATCGTCGCGGAACCACAACTTGAAAACCGATTCATCTTTCCGCTTTGAGCGTGGTACCAATCCTGATGCAACCTTGTACACTTTGCAACGTGCCGCCGATTTAATTGTGTCGCTTGCTGGTGGGAAATTGCATCAAGGAGGAACCGATTTTTATCCAACTGCTGCAGAACCAGTGAAGCTGTTTTACCGTTGGGCCGACATGGACCGTTTGGTTGGAGAAGCCATCCCGCGTGATGCGGCTAAAAAGATTCTTGAAAGATTACACATATATGTATCGGAAGAAACTGTTGACGGGCTGCACTTGGAAATTCCACCTTTCAAAGTTGGTGTGGAAGGATCTGCTGATGTTACCGAAGAAATTCTGAGAATTTATGGGTACAATCGAATCGCAATTCCTTCACAGGTTCGTAATTCTGTATCGCCTGCGCCGAAGCCTGACCCTGTTCAAATTAAAAATCGAATCTCAGATCATTTGTGCGGAATCGGATTCATGGAGGCCTTGAATAATTCGTTAAGTCCGGGTGAACTTGCTGCATTTTCCCCGGAGGGCGCCGAACAAGCTGTAAAGTTGGCTAACCCATTGAGTTCGGAGCTTGATATTTTACGGATGAGCATGATTCCAGCATTGTTGGAGAATATTGCTTGGAACAAGAATCGCCAACAGTCAGATCTTCAGTTGTTTGAATGGGGGAAAGTTTATTTCAAGCAAGGCGAAGGATATGCAGAAAAGCAACGGTTGGCTTTGCTTATTTATGGAAACGACAAGCCAGAACATTGGCAAGGAAAGCAAAACAAGACCGATTTTTACCACCTAAAAGGAGTTGTTCAGCATATTTTGCAATTGTGTGGTTTGGATGCTAATCTGTTATCGGGAGTTTTGGTTGAAGATCCTTCTTACAGCCAAGCTTGGTCGATTAGGAAAGGGGAGAAGGAGCTCGCCCGAATCGGCAGTGTTCATGGTGCTTTGCTGAAACGCTTCGACGTTCAAGGACCAGTTTGGTTTGCTGAATGTAATTGGGATTTGATGTTGCGAAACTTCGGTGCAACGAAGATCCAATACCGTGAAGTTTCGAAATTTCCATCGGTTCGGCGAGATTTGGCTTTGCTCATTGATCAATCTATTTCATATGATCAAATTGAACGAATCGCCTATTCAGCGGAGCGAAAATTGTTGCGGGAAGTGAATCTTTTTGATGTTTACCAAGGCGACAAACTCCCTGAAGGGAAGAAATCATATGCTGTTTCGTTTGTGTTTAAGGATGAAGAGCAAACGCTCACCGACAAACACATTGAGAAATCGATGGAACGATTGATTAAAGCCTTGACAGAACAGCTCGGAGCTGAATTAAGATAGCGATTACTCTTTCATCAATCGGAAGATTCTCGAACTCCCGTTACCGTAGCAATACACTTGGTAAATTCCTGCTGGAAGATCTGAGAAATCGAGTTTTATCAAACGACCTGTTTCACTTTTTCTTTTAGCTAGTTTACCGTCAGGACCATACACTTCAATTTTAAAAGTGGTAACATCTTCAGCCTGTATCATCACATCGCGTGTGGATGGATTTGGAAAAATTCTCCAGTCGATGTCTTTCACCTTTTCGGTGATTGAAGTTGTATTGATGCTGATTTGCTCAGTGAGGGTATCGGAACGGCCGCAACCGCTTGCTATCAGAGATACCGTGTAGTTTCCAGGGCCGTTGAAAGTATGGGTTGGATTTACCAAAGGTGAAGTATTGCCATCTCCGAAGTTCCACAAGTTTGAAGTGGCATATAGACTTGTTTGATTGAAGTCAACACTTGCTTCATCGATGTTATAGTTAAAGCCAGCTTGTGGGTCCCAACGTCCAATGTTCCAAGTCTCTAAACTATCATTTACGGTGTTCCAAGCTACTTCTTGGAGATACGATGCAACATCAGCGCTTAAGCCGGCAGTGTAGGGGAAACCCACTGGAGATTTGCGGTAAAATGTTGAGTAAAATACGCAAGCCGTGAGGTAAGTTCCCGAAGGACTTGGGTGGCTATTGTCGCTTACCCAAAGGTTAATTGTACTGTCGGCAAACCAAGAGTTTTTCCAAGCAGGCCCAACTGGAGCCACGATCCCTTGGTTTTGATCTGCCATTAATTTGTAAGAACTACGTAAACGGTTATTCATGCCTTCGAAAGTGCACAATGGCGGGTAGTTTGGGCAATTTGTTTGATCGCCATATTTTCTTCCCCAGGTCATATAAAACACCGTTTCTGAGCAAGAATTGTTGGCTCTGATCATACTGTCCAGATCGGCAGCAAATGGTAAAGTTTGACTTTGAACTTGATTTGGCGAAAAGGAAGGTTCTTGACTTTGAGCTTGAACTACAACGAAATCCCAAGGTTGCGACTGGATTTTTTGTTGCGTGATGGCGCTGTTCGCGTGATTTTGTAGCGTTGCACCGCCGGGCGTATTGGAATCATACTGCACTGTGTCGCCGCCCGAAATTGCGAGGTTATAGAATACCAATGGAAGATTATTGGTTCCAATGTAGCTATTGCCTACCCACAATATTTTTTTCTGTTGCGATGATGCATTGAAGCCAATTATTAAAAAAAGCAGCAGTAACCAGTTAACGCTGCAGTGTGCAAAAATCGCGGATGGTTTCAGCTGCTGCTCCATATCCATATTGTTCACTTTGTTTAAAATCGTCGCAAGCTGAATCTCTTTTCAGGAGCATGAGCTTTGCAATTCCTCGGTTAAAATAGGCAATTCCATAATCTTCGTGCAATCTAATTGCTTGATCGTAATCTTGCACAGCCAGAGAGTAATCTCCGAATAACATTCTCACGTTGCCACGGTTGTTAAATGCTTGAGCATCATTTGGATTGATCCGAATAGACTCGTCAAAATCATTTATTGCACCTTGGTAATCTCCCAATGTTTTCTTCACCATTCCACGATAGAAAAATGCTTGCGTGTATTCTTTGTCGAGCGCTAAAGCGTTGTTGTAATCTTTGAGAGATTCTTCTGTTTCGCCCATGCGTTTGCGAATCAATGCCCTGCTGAAGTAAGTGGATTTAAGATTTTGATCCAAAGAAATGGCCTTGGTAAGGTCTTTATCGGCTTTGTCGTTTTCTCCTTTTAACTTGTATGCAATTCCACGATTGTGCCATGCAAGAGCAAATTGCGGATTGATGTTGATTACTTTGGTGAAAGAAGCAATTGCGTCGTCGAATTTTTTCATTTCGAGATAACGCAAACCTTGAGCTTCGTAAGCAAGAGAGTTTTTGGGATTCAACCGAATCGCCATATCTATATCGTTGCCTGCCTTTTCAAGTTCGTCGAGATTTAGGTAAGCCAAAGCTCTAAACACGTATGAAAGTGTGTCGCGTGGATTTTGTTCGATGATTCCGTTAAATGTTGAGATTGCGCCTGCATAATCTTCTGCGGCAAGTTGAGCATGTGCTTGTTGGCATAATAAACTTGGCTGAACGATTGGCGTAAGTTCAATGGCTTTTGTAAAATCGGCAACCGCACCTGGGTAATCTTCTACAAGCATTCTTAATTTGGCCCGTTCGTCGTAGATTTTCAAGATGCCCGGATTTAGGCGAAGCGCTTCATTTTGGTCGTTGATGGCTTCTTTGAATCTACCCAGTTTTGTGAACGCGACACTGCGTTTGTAGTAAGCTTCAGCATAACTTGGATCTGCAGCAATAGCATTTGAGTAATCGAGCACGGCTCCATTCCAATCGTTTACTTTCATTCTGTTTTCACCAGCGGTGAAGGATTCAATGCCCGCACTGAGATTCCCTTTGATCTGCGCGATGGCGCTCGTGCTGAACGCTAGTAGAAGGAGAATACAGAATCTTATCATAGTTTGAGGATAGAATTGTCAGGATTGTTTACTGTGGCGTGCAAAACTGATCACATCTTCACGTCTAATTTCCTTTTCCCCCAAAATGATCAGCCTTTCCACAACGTTCCTGAATTCCCGGATATTGCCAGTCCACTGAATTTCCATCAGTTCCTTTATAGCATCTGGCTGCATGGTTTTAACAGGAATGCCGTAGTCGCTGCAAATCTGATGTAGAAAATGACTTGCCAGCATCGGAATATCCTCGATTCTCTCATTCAATGAAGGAACATCGATGATGATAACACTGAGGCGATGGTATAAATCTTCTCGGAAATTGCCTCTTGCGATTTCGTCTTTCAGATTTTTGTTGGTGGCTGCAATGATGCGCACATCCACAGAAATTTCTTTTTCTCCACCTACACGGGTGATTTTGTTTTCTTGAAGTGCACGCAATACTTTGGCTTGTGCCGACAGACTCATATCTCCAATTTCATCAAGAAATAAAGTGCCGCCGTGTGCCAATTCGAACTGCCCTTTTCGTTGTTTTATAGCTGAAGTGAATGCTCCTTTTTCGTGGCCAAACAGTTCGCTTTCAATTAATTCCGATGGAATAGCAGCGCAATTAACTTCGATAAGCGGCGAAATATTTCTGTTGCTTTTTTCGTGGATGTATCGCGCTACAAGTTCTTTCCCAGTTCCATTTTGCCCTGTTATTAGCACGCGGGCATCGGTTGGAGCTACTCTTTCGATCATGTCTTTCACCTTGCGGATTGCAGGAGATTCGCCAATCATTTCGGCGCTTTTGGTTACTTTTTTTCGAAGGCTTTTGGTTTCTTCGATCAAAGTCGATTTATCCAAAGCATTGCGCAAAGTAATCATCAGTCGATTGAGATCGAGTGGTTTAGCGATGAAATCGTATGCTCCTTTTTTGATGCATTCTACCGCAGTTTCGATGGTTCCGTGGCCTGAAATCATAATGACTTGGCAGTCGATTCCAGCGGCGAGTACTTTTTCAAGCAACTCCGTTCCGTCCATCCTTGGCATTTTAATGTCACTTAACATAACATCATAGCCATCTTTTTGGATTTTTTCCCAGCCTTCGGCACCATCTAGCGCTTCTTCCACTTGATGGTTTTCGTATTCCAGAATTTCTTTAAGGGTGCTTCGGATGGCCCGTTCGTCGTCAACTATAAGAATTTTTGCCATGCAGTAAATTTACAGCAATGCGGTCACTCTTTTTCACTTAATGCCCTAAGATGGTCAAAAAGAATTCCTTCTTTTAGAGAATAGGTGGAAAGCCGCATTGCATCGAGGTTTAAATGCTTGAAAACGAATCGGATCATCACTACTGCAACAACGATCATTTCGACACGCATAGCTGCAAGGCCTTTGATTTTGAAACGCTTTTCAATCGTGCTGTTCATCAGTAGTTTATACATTGCTTCGAAGTGTTTCATATCGAAGCTATATTCTGTTTTCACCAAAGGGTTTTCTTCCGTTTGAAACTTGTAGTAAATCATTTCAGCTAGAGAATCGAATGATCCAGAGGAACCAACAAGTGTTTTTACAGGATAAATTTCGCACGCGCCCCACAACAATTTCATTTGTTCTTCGAGGTGGTTTTTCAGCTGCTTGATTTCGCTTTTGGTGATTGGTTCGGAAGGATTGATCACTTCCAGCAGTCTTGCAGCGCCGAGATCGAAACTGTGTTTCCAATAAATACGATGCATATCGGCAATGATAAACTCGGTGCTTCCACCGCCAATGTCCATGATCAAACATTTTTCTTTGCCCATATCGAGCGCCTTCCGAACGCCGTAATAGATCAACTCTGCTTCACGATCGCCCGAAATAATCTCGATGGCAATACCAGTTTCGGCTTTAACTTTCCGAACGAATTCTTTTCCATTTTTCGCGCTGCGGATTGCAGAAGTCGCGAAGGCCAAAATTTCATCAACTTCGAAACGGTCGATAGTGGCCTTGTGTGTGTTCATGGCTTTAATACCACGTAAGAATGGACTGTGCGAAATTACCTGATTGTTTATGCCGCCTTCACCAAGTTTAACAGGAATTTTTTCTTTAAAAATAACTGTAAACTGCCCGTTTTCATGAACGCGGGCAATCATGAGCTTAAATGTATTCGTACCGATATCGATGATGGCAATTTTCACTTGCAGATAGCTTCGAAGGAAACCTCAATGTTAAGGAAACCTGCAATTAGCTTCTCAAAGAGTTTTCAGTCATTTATTAACCTTGAATTCTTAAGAAATGAAGTGTTCTAATATGTATGAAATACCCAAAACTACACTAGCAATTCCATTGGTAGTGCCGAATGCAAGGTTCACGCGGCTTAAATCGTTTGGTTTTACAATGCTATGTTGGTAAACAAGCATGGTTAGAAAAACAGCCGCACCAAACCAATAGAACAATCCGGCTTGCATATAAAATCCAGCAGCCAGAATAAAGAGAGCTGTAATGCCATGCAGGAACTCTGATAGTCGGAGGGCTTTCTTTTTGCCGAGCCAAACTGGAATGCTAAACAATTGTTGTGATCGGTCGAATTCCTCGTCTTGAAGCGCGTAGATAATGTCGAAGCCAGCAGTCCAAAACAACACTGCAAAGGAAAAGAACAATGGAAGCCAATCAAAAGCGCCCGTAACAGCCAAATATGCACCGATTGGAGCAAGCGATAAACCTACTCCGAGCACCAAATGACAAAGCCAAGTGAAGCGTTTTGTGATGCTGTATCCTAAAATTACAGCCAAAGCTATAGGCGAAAGAAAAAAGCAAAGTGGATTGATAAACCAAGTGGTAACAATAAATGCAAGCGACATCAAAACCACAAATAGTAAAGCGGATTTGGGTGAAATTACACCTGCCGGAATTTCGCGAATAGCTGTTCGTGCATTTTGTTCATCGAAAGTACGGTCGATATAGCGGTTAAAGCCCATGGCTGCAGAGCGGGCGAAAACCATGCAAAGCAAAACTTTTGCGAAAAGCGTCCAGTTGGGAGTTGTTCCAATAGCATCAACACCCAAAAAGTATCCAATGATTGCAAATGGAAGTGCAAAAACGGTATGGCTAAATTTTACCAGCGAAAGATAATGTTTGATGCTGACTGCGCTCATCGGTTGAGGTTGTTTTCAAAGGGTGTTCGATTGAGGATTGATCGGCCAAGGGTAACTTCGTCGGCGTATTCGAGTTCGTCGCCAACAGAAACGCCACGTGCCAATGTGCTCAATTTTATGGTAAAATCTTTGAGTTTTCGAAATAGGTAGAAATTCGTGGTGTCGCCTTCCATCGTCGCACTTAGGGCCATGATGACCTCTTTGGGCTCTCCAGTTTGTACGCGTTGCAGAAGGCTCTCAATGTTTAAGTCGGAAGGTCCGGTACCTTCTAAAGGTGAAATAATTCCGCCCAACACATGGTAAAGCCCTCGGTATTGACCAGTATTTTCGAGGGCCATAACATCCCGAACATCTTCAACTACGCACAAAAGTGATCGGTCGCGGTTTCTGTCGATGCAGATGGTGCAGGTTTCTTCATCACACAAGTTGTGGCAAATTACACAGTTGCGGATATCTCGCTTCAGCTTTACAAATGCTCCCGAAAACTGATCAATTTCTTGAGCATCCCTCTTTAACAGATGAAGCACCAATCGGAGCGCGGTTTTTTTACCTATCCCCGGAAGGGAAGACATTTCATTTACAGCATCTTCTAATAAACGCGACGGTAACGATTGCATAGGCTGCAAAGTTAACAGTTCTGCTTGCTTTTGGTTGAAGTTTTGGGCTATTCACATTGCATTCTTTGAAAATGATGTCGTAAGCCGCTGGAAGACTTCATTCAGATCGGTAGATTTGTTTTATGCCGAATGTGATTAGTCCAGTGATGCTGATTTTAATTATCAGCTTGTACTTTTTGTCTCTGATGGGAATTTCCTGGTGGAAAAGCCGCAAGTCGGATGCAGATTCTTACTTTCTTGGAAACAAGTCGTCGCCATGGTATTTGGTCGCTTTCGGTATGATTGGCGATTCGCTTTCGGGCGTTACGTTTGTTTCTGTGCCTGGTGAAGTTGGCATAAAACACTTTGCCTACATGCAAGTGGTTTTGGGCTATTTGGTTGGTTATTTTGTGATTGCCAAAGTGCTTTTGCCGATGTATTACCGAATGAATCTCACATCTATTTATTCGTATTTGGGTGAAAGATTTGGACTCACTGCACAAAAAACAGGCTCAGTTTATTTCCTGCTTTCAAGAACCATCGGAGCTGCTTATCGACTTTTCATTTCGGCCAGTGTGCTTCAGATTTTTCTTTTCGATCCAATGGGGGTTCCGTTCTGGGTTTCGGTAACCATCATCATTATTCTGATTTTGCTTTACACTTTGAAAGGCGGAATTCGGTCGTTGATATGGACCGATACTTTTCAGTCGCTCTTCCTGCTTTTGGGAGTAGTGCTCACCGCATGGTCGATTATCGATAAACTTGATTGGTCATTCAGTGAAGCTGTTCAAGGAATTGTATCGAGCGAATATTCTGAGGTGTTTAATTGGGATGTAAAATCGAAGCTCTATTTCTGGAAGCAGTTTATTTCTGGAGCATTCATCGCTATCGTGATGACCGGTTTAGATCAAAATATGATGCAGAAAAACCTGAGTTGTAAAAGTTTACCTGAAGCACAAAAGAACGTTCTGTGGTTTAGTGTGATTGTAGTGATTGTGAATCTCATTTTTGTGTCGCTCGGCGCTTTGATGTTTATCTACGCTGGCCAGGCTGGAATTGATGTCCCTACAAAAACCGACACCTTTTTGCCGATGCTGACTTTGAATCACTTGGGGCTTTTTGCTTCGGTGGTGTTTTTGTTGGGAATTACGGCTGCTACGTTTTCGTCAGCGGATTCGGTTTTGACCACGCTCACGACATCATTTTACATTGATATATTGGGTCTCGATAAGCGATTGGATCGATCGGAAGCTTCCAAATTACGAAGTAGAAACTTGATACATGCAGGGTTCTCGGTGGTTTTGCTATTGGTCATCTTGGTTTTCAAACTCATCAATAAAGATTCTGTAATCACAGGCATTTTCACCGCTGCAGGTTATACTTATGGCCCATTGTTAGGTTTGTTTGCTTTCGGGATTTTGAGTAAGCGCAAGGTGCATTCGGTTGGAGTTCCTATTGTAGCTGTGCTTGCTCCCATTCTCACTTATCTCTGTACTTTGTATTCGGAGCAATTGTTATATGGCTATAAAATCGGATTTGAATTGTTGCTCATCAATGGTTTGCTAACCTATCTAGGGCTGTTATTGATTAGCAGGCCTAAAATTGTTACTTCTGCGGCATAGTGATGCCTTGGTTTATTTGGTGAGTTATCTCTACATTTAGACGAATGGTTTGTTCATTCGGCATGGATTTCAATAATAATTCGATTACTATTTGGCTCAGACATAATTTCTGAGCACGCAGGTGAGGTTAGATTTGAAGGTATTCTGTTCAGCATAACATATATGTTGAAGATACCTTGCGCTTGAAATGGTAATCAGAAAAGCAGAGGAACGAGATATTGCAGGGATGACAAGTGTATTTGCCCTAGCGGTTGAGAATACTTCAGAACGGTACACTGTAAATCAAAGAGCGGCTTGGGTTTCACAAGGACTTCGCCCTGCATTTTGGGATGATATGTTGCGTACACATCATGTGTTGGTTTGTTTTGAAATGAACACGCTGTGCGGTTTGATCTCTTTCTCGTCTCGTGGTGAAATTTCGATGCTTTATATATTGCCACAGTTCCAGCGGAAGGGCATTGCGACGAGAATGATTAACATTATATCCGACTTTGCCCATGAGGAAGGGTATGCACACGTAAAAGTGGACGCAAGTCTTTACCTACGTCCGCTTCTTGTGAAACTTGGATTCGAGTTGGTTGAAGAATACCAAAAAGTGATTCGAAATGTTGAGTTTCCAAATGCGATTTTGGTGAAAGAACTAATATAGCTCGTTGCTGAATTTAGTTCTTCAATTTGTCTTGAAAGACTTTTCTGAATTTCTCCACTTTGGGTTGAATTACCATGCGGCAATATCCTTGTTCAGGATTTTGACTGTAATAGTTTTGATGATAATCTTCGGCAATGTAAAACTTGCCATCAAAAGCGGTAATCTCGGTAACGATAGGTTTCTCGAAAGCTCCTGAAACATCAAGTTTAGCCTTGTAGCCTTCTGCAATTCGTTTTTGGTCATCATTGATGTAGTAGATTGCAGATCTGTATTGACTTCCAACATCAGCGCCTTGGCGATTTAAAGTTGTTGGGTCGTGTGTTTGCCAGAAGACTTCCAAGATTTCGTCCATCGAAACTACTTTCGGATCGTAAGTAAGTCGAGCTACTTCTGCATGGCCTGTCATTCCTGTACAAATGTCTTTGTAGGTAGGATTTAATGTTTGACCGCCTGTGTAACCTGATTCAACCTTGATTATGCCTTTTAGTTCTTGGAAAACAGCTTCAACGCACCAGAAGCATCCAGCGCCAAGAATGATTGTGTCGTTATCGTTGTTGATTGGTTCCTGATCGGTTGTCATGAGGGTTTGGTTTGTTGGTGTTTGTCCACAAGCCTGTAAAAATGCAGGAAGCAGTAAAGCTAAAAGTGGAAGGACAATGGATTTGAATCTGTTCATAGTTCTAAGAAAGAACAGCCGAAACGTGGTTAAGTTCAGATTCGTATATGTTGATTTGGAATTATTCGGGTTGTAATGTTGCAGGTTGGTCGAGTGGAGCAGGCGGAACATCGATTGTACTTTCGAGGTAATTGCGCAAGCTATCGAGGCGAGCTTCCATTTCAGATCTGCGGATTTCAGAAAAGAACAACCCATAAATCCGGCCTAAAGGATAGCTGAGCGTACCAGAAGATTTCCAATTTATTTTGCTTCCTGTTTCCCCGGATTCGAAACTCCAAAGTTCTTCGGAGATTACCTCTACAGGTTTAAACTGGTACAATTTCCCACTAAATCCTGCGTCACCCATCCCCGGAACGGGTATAAAAGCAAGAACTGTTTCATCTGTTTGCACAGAATCGTTGATTTTCCAGTTAGTCCATTCTTTCCAAGCCTCTGGATCCGAAAATTCATTTTGCGTTTCAATCAGCGGTTGATTTACCTCGATGGAGGATTCGATAGAAAAATCTGCTGGAATAAACCATGCAACTGCCAATACCATTGCGATAAATGCAAGCAGAATGAGCAGTGATTTTCTAATTAATCTCATTTTGTTTTCGAACCGTTTCAAAGTAAAGGTAATTGGATCTAACTATTCATGCAAGCGACTACATATAACTTTAACTAAAATGCTAATACTTGTTAAGTATTGGAAATAGTAATCTTTGGTTGTTTTGTTAGTGAATTACTTTCAGGCTTTTTGGAACGATGTTAAAATAGAGCGTTTTCGACATGTTTACTGGTTCGCCATCTATGTTTACTAAACCATCATTTTCTCTTTCTATTCGAATCTCATTAATTATGAATGTATCTACTTGATTGCTTCTTTTGATTTTTTGTTGGAACATCCACCAAAGCAATCCAGGAATTTCAAACCAGCGTGCCGAACGAATTACCGTAATGTTGAATTTACCATCGTCGAGGATTGCCTCTGGGTTCACCCAAGCGTTGTTGCCGAATTGTCGTCCGTTGCAAACAGCGATTAAGAATGACGTTTGTGAAAAGGTTTTTCCGTTCAAATGGATCGTGTATTTTTCGGGAACGTATTGGTGAAACGACTGTAGTATCAACTTTATATAGCCTATCAATCCGCGCGATTTCGCTTGTTCGAATAAGCCTGCAATGTGTGCATCGAAACCAATTCCCGCGATGTTGAAAAACGGTTTATCATTTATATATCCGGTATCCACTTGCATTACACGATGACGTAGAATAACATCGACTGCTTTTTCTATGTTAAATGGAATTTTCAATTCGCGCGACAAGCCATTTCCAGAACCCATCGGAATGACGCCTAGCGAGGTATTTGTGCCTGAAAGCTGCGAAGCGATATCGTTAATAGTGCCGTCGCCACCCACAGCAACAACGATTTTATAGTTTTTTCGAACGGCCTCTGCCGCTTGTTGGATGGTATCTTCTTTGCTCGTGGTAAGAATTACTTCAGCTTCAATTCCTTTTTGAGGAAGCAGCTCAACGAGCTTTGTGATAAGCTTGTCTTTTCTTTTTCCTCCTGATATTGGATTTACCAAGAAGAGAATCTGGCTATTCGGATGTGGGTTACTTGTTGAATTCATTCAAGATTACTGCACGTAATTCTTCATTCATTAATCCATTGCCGGCCAAAAGTTCTTTCCCAAAAATGAAATCGTCGCCACCTGAATAATCTGTTACCAAGCCGCCTGCTTGCTTCACGATAAAAGCGCCGCCTGCAACATCCCATGGACTTAATCCATACTCATAAAAAGCCTCGAATCTTCCGCAGGCAACATAAGCCAAATCGATGGCTGCTGATCCGAGTCTGCGCACACCATGTGATTTTCTTAGGAGGCTGATAAACAATTGCATCCAAGCCTCAAGTCGGCCTTCATCTCGGTAAGGGAAACCGGTAACAAGGAGAGAATCCTTTAAAGCATCGCGTTTCGACACTTGAATTTCTTTTCCATTGAGCATGGCCTTTCCGCCTTCAACAGCATAAAAGCATTCTTCATGGCTAACCTCATACACTACACCGAGCACAGTTTTCTTTTTGTGCATCAAAGCAATGCTGATGCTAAAAAGGGGCAAGCCATGTATGAAATTTGTTGTTCCATCTATGGGATCGATGATCCACATGAAATCTTTTTCTTCTTCGGTAACTGTTTTTTCTTCGGTTAAAAATCCGCAACCAGGCAAAAGCGCTTGAAGCTCGCTTACCAAAAGTGTTTCTGCGGCTTTGTCAACGTAGGTTACAAAATCGTTTATACCTTTCGATTCGATGCCGTTTTGTGTGAGTCTCGACTGTTCAAGCCGGATGAATTTTCCAACATGTTTGCAGAGATTGTTTACCTCTTCAACCAATTTGTTTAGATCAGGAAAGTTTTCCATCGGTAAGTTTGTTTTGGTTTTTTCTGGTGTACCAAACGCCGAAAATACCGAGGATGATTAAGGAAGAGGAAATCAATTGAGCTTGTGTAACTGCTAGTCCGCCAATGTGGTACAAAGAATTTACACGGATGCTTTCAATTAAAAAACGCTCCATTCCGTTCATGATAAGATAAATGCTAAACAGCATTCCTGGGATGTTGATTTTTTTACGAATGCTCCAGAGTACGGCAAAAAGTGCAAAGGCCATGAGTGTTTCGTAGAAAGAGGTTGGAAAAACTGGCTCTGGTAATTCGCTGCACCAACGGCCAACGCAGCCAGGAATCGGAACGCCTTCGTTGTTTACGTTGTGCGGAAATTTGAAAGACCACATCCAGTCTGGCAAAAACGACATCCAGTTGGGTTTCGGTGCGGTGTTCACGATTCCCCAGTCGCCATCGCCCGACATCTGGCAGCCGATTCGCCCGATTCCATAAGAAATCATCAATGCTGGCGCGGCTGCATCGCAGAGGTAAAGTGGTTTGATGCCTTGTTTCTTTCCGTAACGGATGATCAGAAATGCAGCAACGATTAATCCTCCGTAAAAAGTGAGCCCCGAAAATGAAAGCAGCGCTCCAATTGGATCGGCCATGAATTCGCTGGGGTTTTCAAGATTATGGAAGATTTTAGCACCTAGCAAGCCGCCAACCACTCCGAAAAGGATGATGTTTCCAAGGTGATCGATAGCGTTTATTTCCTCTGTAACAATTTTAGGTTGAGGCAGAAGTGCTGCTTTCACTTCACGGTATTTCCAATAAGCCAAAAGGATGGCACCTGCAAATCCACCTAGCCATGAACCTTCACTTGAAAGCAGCATTTCTTGAGGGTTGTCGGCGAATAACGTGTAGTTACTTAACAGGTAAACGATTTTAAATCCAGCCACAAAACCTCCAATGGCGTTGAGTACATATTCGATGGGTTTTGCAGGGGCTCCAACTGTTCGGTTTCGTTTGGTTGGATTAATCAAACCTTGTTCCTGCTTTCGTTTCAGTTCTTTTCCAAGGAAGTAAGCAGCAACACCAAAGGCAATCGCTACAAAGAATCCGAAAGTTTGAACGGGCAGTTTTAAGTTGATGCCAAATGTTTTCAGAAATTCACTGATGGTAGGATACATAAGCGTTTAATTCAGGCTTTCACCAAGTTTTGATCTGTCGTTTTCGGCAACAGTTTTACAGCTGCAATTCCGTCTTCATCGATGGAAGTAACTTCTGCAATCCTGATCTGATTGATCAAGTCAGGATTCCACATTGTTTTTACTTTAATGTAGTTGCTAGTAAATCCAAACATCTGATCTTCAGTTTTTTCGGCTTCCCAAAGTACAGGGTAAGATTTTCCGATGTGCTGGTTGTAAAATGCTCGTTTCTTTTTCTCTGAAAGGATTCTCAACATCTTACTTCTTTCTGCTCTTTCTTTTTGGTCTACCACGCCTTCCATAGAAATGGCAAAGGTGTTATCGCGTTCCGAATAGGTGAAAACATGCAAATATGAAATCGGCAATTCGTTTAGGTATTGGTATGTTTCGAGAAAATCTTCCCGGGTTTCACCGGGGAAACCAACAATCACATCTACACCGATACAGGCATCTGGCATAAAGTGAAGAATGCTTTCCACACGTTGAGTGTAAAGTTCTCGTTGATATCGTCGGCGCATCAAGCGAAGAATCCGATTGCTTCCCGATTGAAGCGGAACATGGAAATGCGGAACGAATTTTTGAGATTGGGCACAAAATGCAATGATTTCGTCGGTGAGCAAATTGGGTTCTATCGACGAAATTCGAAAACGGCTAACACCATCTAATGTGTCGAGTTCCTTTACCAAATCGAAGAACGATTCTCCATTATAACGACCGAAATCGCCTGTATTGACTCCCGTGAGTACAATTTCAGAAGGCGAACTTTCTTTAATAATTTTTCTAGCTGCCTCGATTGTCTTTTCAACCGTTTCGCTTCGGCTTTTACCACGGGCTAGAGGAATTGTGCAGAATGCGCAAGAATAATCGCAACCATCCTGCACTTTAAAGAACGTTCGGGTGCGATCGTCTTTTGAGTAAGACGGTACAAACTGCTCAACATCTCGAATTTCGCATGCGTGGATTTCGGTTTCTGAGTTTTTCTTAAGATCGGCGATGTAGGTTGGCAGATTGAATTTCTCCGCAGCACCAAGTACCAAATCAACACCAGGAATTGCAGCAATTTCTTGTGGCTTAAGTTGTGCGTAGCAACCGATGATGGCAATAAATGCTTCAGGATTCACTCGCAATGCTTTGCTTACAAGAGATTTGCATTTTTTATCGGCGTTTTCAGTTACAGAACATGTATTGATTACATATACATCAGGAACATCTTCGAACTCCACTTTTTCATAGCCCATTTCTTTAAAGGATCTGGCTATTGTGGAAGTTTCTGAAAAATTCAGTTTGCAACCGAGGGTGTAAAAGGAAACTCTGCCTGCGCGATTCATAAGGGCTGCAAAAGTAAGCAATATTTTGGCCCGTTTCACTTGCTTGTAGGTTGTAATTTAAAGGTTTTTGTAAAATTATGTTGCTGATAAATAGGCGTTTAGTATTATTGCTGTTCATTTCATAGTGTGCATCTCTTGCGTGAAATGTGAATTAGACTACATTTGCAGTCCAAATTCAAAAATGGCCCGTTCGTCTAGGGGTTAGGACACAAGATTTTCATTCTTGGAACAGGGGTTCGATTCCCCTACGGGCTACTATAAAAAAATAAAATGGCAAATCATAAGTCAGCAATTAAGCGCATCCGCTCTAGCGAAACTAAACGTTTGAGCAATCGCTATTTTCACAAAACCACAAGAAACGCAATGAAAAGATTGCGCCTAACATCTGATAAAAAGGATGCTTCAACTCTTTTGGTAGAAGTGAGCTCAATGCTTGATAAACTCGCAAAACGTAATGTGATTCACAAAAACAAAGCGGGTAATTTGATCGGGAAACTTACCCGCCACGTTAACACACTTTCTTAATCTGATAAAGATTTAAGTTCAACGCTCCATCAGCTTTCTGGTGGAGCGTTTTTTATTGCCTACATTTTGAAGTTTCAATCAATTGCTTCCAATTGATCGCTTAGTTAAATTTAACCGTTAGTTCAACACGACGGTTTTTTTGTTTCCCAGCCTCAGTATCGTTGCTTTCGATTGGTCGGGTTTGTCCAAACCACTCTGCTTTTATGTTGCTCGATTTTACGCCGCTTTCTATCAAATAGCGCTCTACCGAACGCGCTCTGTTTTTCGATAACAACAGGTTTGATTCTGCTTTGCCCGAATTGTCGGTATGACCAGTAATAATTAACTGCCAGTTGGGTTTCTGCTTGAGTAATTCTGCCAATCCATTCAACGAAGAAAATGATCCTGAGCGAATAACAGCCTTACCCGACTCAAATTCCAGATTTTCAAAGGCCGATTTCAATATTTGAGTTTCTTCCTTTTCTAATTCTGGGCAACCATTGTTTTCTACCGATCCAGGAACCGTAGGGCATTTATCCAATAAGTCCGGAATCATGTCCTTGTCGGTATCATCATAAGGGCAACCTCGGTTTAAAATCGGGCCAGCCACTTCTGGGCAATCATCCAAATCATCCTTCAACCCATCGCCGTCTTTGTCGATTTGCGGACAACCATTTAAGCCTCTTAGTCCAAAGAGGGTAGGGCAATCATCTAACTGATCGGGTAAACTATCACCATCTGAATCTGGGCATCCACCAAAAATTTTGAGCCCTTTCCGGTCCGGACATTCATCTTCTTTGTCGGGAATTGAATCTAAATCGCGGTCGGGGCAACCTTTAAATTCTCGTAATCCTAAGGTGTTCGGACATTCATCTTCCCCATCGGGGATAGAATCCAAATCTCTGTCAGGACAGCCTTTCAAATATGCAAGACCAGGTTCTGTTGGACAAAGGTCGTTTTTGTCGATTGTCTGATCTCCATCTTTGTCTGGACAACCTTTCAACATTGGAAGGCCGGGTTCTAATGGGCAATCATCTTCTTTGTTAGGTGTTCCGTCGTTGTCGGTATCTGGACAGCCATTTAAGGCAAGTGGGCCAGCATCGTCGGGGCAACTATCTTTTTTGTTTGGAATGCCATCTTTGTCGGTGTCGCAATAGTTCGGGCGATCATTTTCATAATCAGAAACAAATGTAATTCCTGCTCTAAATTGGATGCTACGTGTATTGTACTGTCCGAAAATACCAATCAGATTATCGGTTGAAACATGAAATTGTGTAAGTCCTAGGTTGAGGGTAAATCCAGTACCTAGATTTGCTAATGTGTTGTTTAGATAGGACCAATTCGCATTGAATTCCAGAATTCCATTGAACCTTTTCGTATAACCAATGGATGCTGCTGGCTGAAATCTTCCTTTGAAAAAGCTTCCCATGAATAGGAAGGATAGATCGTTGTTTTTGTTGTAGGTGTATCGCGAAGTAAGGTAGAACCTCGATGGAAGCGCATTTGAATATCGTTCGTTGCGTTCTTTAATGCTAAATATTTCAGACAATGAATCGAGTAGATTTTGAAAACTGTCTTGCAAGCTGTCGGTGCTGCTTACAAAAAACTGATTAATCGGGATGCCTTTAAAGGTAAATTCCTCAATTTGGTTGAAGTAATTCACCGGTTTGTAGTTCCAGTTTATGCGACCGAGGTCGAGAATGCTCAATCCGAAGTTCCAGTGTTTATTGTGGTTGTAAGTAGCACCAAGATCCGCTGCCCAGCCTCGATTTCCACGTTCGAATAAATAGGAGAATTGGGAAAGTGAATCTTGCGTAAACCCATCTAAACCAGAAGTATTTATTAGGATGTCGGAGCTTCCTGTGAGGTCGAATGTAACATCATCAGTTCTAAAGGAAATGTCGCTTCTGTCGATGTCGATATTCTCCATCCCGTAAAGCAACTTGGCCGAAATACCCACATTGAGTTTGCAGCCAAATCCGCGTGAAACGCCTATTGCGTATTCTCGGTAATGGATCATGTTAAGGCGAAGATCTCCCAAATTAGTGGTTTCTCCGATTGTTGGGCCATTGCCATAAACACCCAATTCGAAAAGCTCTTTTCTAAATCTACTTCTGAGGGCAAATTTCTCAGTGATGTTTGCCGATAAGTAGTAGCGGCCTTCGAGCCAACCAAAACTTAAAAGGTCGGTTTGTGCCATCAGGTTGATCGATGGCCGCGCATTCATATTACTGATTAATCCATCGAAATCGAAATAGATAGAATCGGAATTGACTTTTTGTTTCACAAAGTCGCGGTACGTAAAACTGTTGTTGCCAAACGATGCCGAACTATTGGAAATAATTGGAAGTCCGATAAACAAATCTACCGTTGGCATGGCTGCAGGATTTACCCTCAAGCCGTGTGGAGAAAAGGTTTTATGGCCAAGTGTGAAATCGCTTTGTGCTTTGCCGTCTGGAGTTCCAAACAGAAATAACAAACAAAAATTGATGAAGAGGAGCGTGTGTTTCATCAGAATTTTTTTCTCACCTGAATTCTGGCACCAAGTCGAAGTTGTAGCCTGTTGCTTTCGAACACTTTCACAATATCGAGTGCTTGATTAAAGGTGGTGAATTCGGCCTTGATTAAGAGTGCATCAGCTTGGCTATTTAAAATTTCCGACCATCTATTTTGGTTAATGGTAGCGTCTACAATTCGCTGACTTGGGGTAGTTACTAAACCTGTAGAATTTGTTACACCTGATGCCAAGATCAATTCATCACCGGTATTGAACAGAGAGTCGATTTTGGTGAGTGATGTGGTTTGGCCAAATCCATTTATGTTTTTTCTACAAAAATAGATCTGTACGTTACTTTCGGTGGGGAAGCCATTGACGGTGTTTATTCGAATTAAGCCCGATTCTATATCGCTTGTGATGCCCGAAAAATCAAAGTCTAATGTATCAACCAACAAAAGCTTCAAGGTTAAGCCATCAAGTGGAAGTTTGAGATCGGTGCGGATGCCGATTCGGCTTGTATCTAATAAATAGCCCCATTGGCTTGGTGAAACGATTGGGCTAACGGTGGTTTCAGTGACTAAAGATTTCGGTAATGAATTCACCACGTTTCGGATGTTAGAACCATTGTTTGCAGTGAATTGAATGATTTCGGAGCCGGGTTCTGAAGTGTTAAGATTTTGACTTGAAAGCACAAATGGTTGATTGTAACTTGAGCTTTGCACTTGTGGAATCGAAAATCCTGGACGTAGAGCTTCCACATCAGTAATTGATGTCGTAAAATCTAATCCAGTAGAATTGTACAAGCTGATTTCTGCTGCCGGCTCTTCAAAATCTAATTCCAATGCTTCGATAGCATTTCTGAAAATACCTATAAACATTGTATCGCGCGTTACAACGGGCATCTGCAGGCCTGCGAAATACCCCGAAACTCTCCTGAATTCTGGATCTGCAATTTCTACTTCGGCCGAAAATTGGCTGTTGGTGGGCAATGCCGCAGCATTGGTTCTTGTAACAGTAATATAAAACTTGACCTGAATATTCTCTGTACTTCCTACCAAATAAGCATTGTTGAGGTTTCGCGTAAGTTCATTTACAACAGGTGTTGATCCAAATGAATTAAGGGTGAGATTCTGCGAAAACGCTTGACCATTAATAAACAACTGAGGTATTTCTGTTCTGATCAGGCAGTTCTGCGGGAGTTGAGAGTTGATTTTAACATTCAGAATGCCCGATTTTAGAAACGCTGTATCGAGCACTGCTGCAGCACTGAGTTGATTGTCGAGGCTGTAGCTGAAGGTAAAAGTGCTTGAATCGGTGATAGTAGTTCCAATTGTTGAGTTCCCGTTAAATGCTTGAACATTTGCCGGGCTTAACGAAGGATTCATGGTTTCAAGAAAACTTGGTAAAGTAATCAGTTCATTTGCTCTTTGTGTGTAGTTGAAGCTTGTGTAAATGATTTCTACAATATTATTTGCACCAATTCCTACTGTAACGGTGCTGTCTTTTTGGGTGGCAATGTCTTCAATACCCAAATCAGAATAAACAATTGGAAATGCCAAATCGGGAGCCCACTCAGACTCAGAGAGCTTGTTGAAATCGTCTTTCAAGCATCCGCTCAGCGAAAATACTAAACAGAAAACAATACCCAATCCAATGTGGAGATTGCACCAGTGGGGTCTTTTTGTCAAAATGCAGCGTGTTTGTTTTGGAAATTTAGACAAAATAAATCGCCGAGCCTCCGATTAAAACAATTGAAGTTGCTTGTTTTTCAACGTAAAGGTTTTTCTGTGATAGCAAGTGATTCCGACTGATTCTATAGCCTTTCTGTGAATTTCTGTGCCGTAACCTTTGTTCTTGTCCCAACCATAACAATCAAATTCAGCATGCAGTTTTTGCATCAACTCGTCTCTGTGTGTCTTGGCTAAAACGGAAGCTGCTGCAATGTGCAAATACTTGCCATCTCCTTCAACAATTGTTTGATGTGGAATGCTTGGATAAGCTTTAAATCGGTTCCCATCGATGAGTAAAAAATCTGGTTTCACCTGCAATTCATCAACAGCACGATGCATTGCTAAAAATGTTGCTTGAAGAATATTGATCTGGTCGATTTCCTCTGCTGTTGCCTCAGCGATAGAATATGAAATGGCCTCTTTACGAATTACTTCCTGAAGGATTCCCCGATTTTTTTCGGTCATCTTTTTTGAATCATTCAGCAATGGATGGTAGAAATCGTTCGGTAAAATCACGGCCGCAGCAACAACTGGACCCGCCAAACAGCCGCGGCCTGCCTCATCAACTCCTGCTTCGGAACCTACACTTTGAAACCTAGGAAGTAACACACGTTTATCCATTGATGAGTCGGTAAATTTGAGAATTTTCTTAATATTGAACCATGACTAGACTTTTACTCTTTCTTATTTTTTCGTTAGGTCCCATTTTCTCTTTTGCTCAATGTCCGGGTTGTATTGTAAATACTGCATGTACAGCGGTCCCAACCACTCCGGCACTTTGCCCAGAAACACTTCCTGAGGCCATTCAAGGTGAACCCTATGAGATTGATGTAACTTTCTTCATGCCTCAGCAATTTACCGATCCAGGGTCGGGCTTCGACATTACACTGTCATCCATTACTATTGCCACGGTTGGAGGTTTGCCCCCAGGTTTATCTGCTACTACCAACGAGGCCGACAATGTGTATGATATCACATCTGATCCGCTAACTCAACGTGGGTGTGTAAAAATTTGTGGCACGCCTACGGCCATTGGCTTTTATACCATTTCGGTAAACATAATCGCATCGGTTTCTTCACCAATTAGTACCGATCAACCTCAAAGTTTTACGCTTCCAATTGCAGTTGTTCCGGGAGGTTCGGGCAATGCAGGTTTTTCTCTAACGCCAAATTCGGGTTGTGATTCAGTGAATGTAGCATTTCAAGCATTAATTACAAGCCCTTCGCAGCCAGTTACTTATTTGTGGGATTTTGGTAACGGACAAACCTCCACCGCGTTTACGCCAGAAGATCAGTTTTACCCAGCTGCTGATACTTATTATGTATCCTTGCAAACCGAACTTTTAAATTACCAAGTTACAGGCGTAACCTATACATCAACGGGCGACAATTGGTGTGGTGATATTGAAGAACCGTCTCTGCCATTTGTTGGTTGCACTGGAAGTCCAGACATTTATTATGAACTATCGAACGGTGGTGCAACGTTTACTGGGTCAACCCAAGACAATAACAACAATTTTAATCAAACTGATGCCGCCATCACCCTTACAGAAACGGCTTTGAGCTTGAGTTTTTGGGATGAGGATGTTGTAACTCAAAACGACGCACTTGGAACTGCTGTAGTGCAATTTCAACAGCCAGGAGTTTACTCTTTCAATACGGGCGCTGGATTTGGAACGGTTACGATTGGAACGACAGTTGGAATTTCTTTCGTGCACAACGATACAATAATTGTTCATCCTTCGCCAAATGCACCTTCAATTCTTAGTGGCAATTTAGCCGTTTGTGATGGCGATTCTATCATTCTTTCCTTGCCAGATGCTGCATTTTATCAGTGGTATCAAGATGGCATCGAACTGCTCAGCGCTAACAACGATACCTTGATTGTGTACCAAGCAGGAAGTTACACTGCCGATATTCGCTCTGTGGCAGGTTGTTTGGCGGTTTCCGACACCGTTCAAACGCTGTTTATCGAATTTCCGGAAGAGCCCACCGTTTTTGTAAATCCGGTGAACAATTCATTTTTCTACAATCCAGGTTCTGGTTACGATTGGATTTGGCTTTTCGAAGGTGATACCATTGCAGGCACACAAAATCTCTCAAGTTTTTTCCCTCAAGAAATTGGAAATTATTCGGTAGTTGTGAGCGCCGATCCTACTTGTGCACTGTATTCAGAATCAGAATTCTTTACCAATTTGGGCGTAGAGGCTTCTCCTCAATTTGCATTCAAATTGTATCCACAACCATTTCAAAGTGGATTGCTTTCGATCGAATCTGAATGGATCACCACAGGCATGATACAAATTCAAATGCTTGATCTTACTGGAAGAGTGGTATATCAAAACTTGGTAGAAGCTTCCAATGGAAGATTAAGTTTTCAGGTTGATCAGCAAGCTCCAGGCATGTATTTGATCAATTTGCAACAAGGCGAGAAACGATCCACTCAAAGGTTGATCATTTCGGCATCCGGCCCAGGCTCGAATTGATAGCCAACGCTTCGAATCGATAAAAAATACTGTGGCTCTTTTGGGTTGGGCTCAAAGTACTTTCTAAAACTAAGAATGAAGTTATCGATCGTTCGGGTGGATGGAAAAATGTCGTAACCCCAAACTTTTTCCAGAATTTGCTTTCGGGAAACCACTTCTCCTTTGCGTTCGATCAACAGTTTGAGCAATAACATTTCCTTCTTTGTTAACGTGATTTGTTCGCCGTTGGAAGTTTTTATTTTGTACTGACTAAAATGGATTTCGTGGCCACCAAATCTATAGGCTGCAGTTTCGCTAGTGTTTCTTCTTCGATCGAGACCTCGCTTGATTAATGATTGAACGCGCAAAAGCAATTCTTCTAAGTTGAAAGGTTTCGCTAAGTAATCATCAGCCCCAATCTTTAAACCTTGCACACGGTCGTTGCTGGTGTTTTTGGCTGTGAGGAAAATAATTGGCACTTCATCATTTTCTAATCGCACCGATTCGCAAATGGCAAATCCATCCAATTCGGGCAACATAACATCTAAAATGAGCAGGTCGAATCGTTCGTTTAATGCACGGTTCAATGCAGTTTTTCCATCTTTGGCAACCACAATTTGATAGCCTTCCATTTCTAGATTAAGGCTGATCATGTCTCTCAGGCTTTCCTCATCCTCCGCAAGGAGTATTCTATAACTCATATCAATCCTTCTTGGTGGGCTTGTTCGACAAAGGTATATTGAATGTGATGTGTTCACAACTGCACCTGTTAAGTGAAATCGATAGTTGGAAATAGGGTATTTTTGTTCGAACCATAACTTGTTTATCTCGTTAAATCGACCTTAAGTTTATTCAATTCATGAGAAATTTATTCTTCTTCCTTTTTGCTTTTATTTTGTCGTCTCCTTTGCAAGCTCAGCGCAATTGCGGAACTGTTCAATATTTAAACGATAAAAAACAACAAGATCCCGGAATTGAAGCCAGAATGCAGCTGATGAACAAACAAATTCAGCAAATTACTTCTACGAAGGATGGCAAAACAAGTCGCAACGTAATTCGAATTCCAGTCGTTGTGCATGTGGTTCATAAGCTTCAGGTTCAAAATATTTCCGATGCACAAATCCAATCGCAAATTGATGTGCTGAACGAAGATTACCGCAGACTGAATGCTGATGCATCCTTGGTTCCTCCGCCTTATGCTCCGCTAGCGGGAGATACGGAAATCGAGTTCTGTTTAGCCAGCCGCGATCCGAACGGGCAAGCCACCAATGGAATCACTCGTACGCTTACTACTGCCAATACATTTTCGATCAACGATGCCGTGAAAAGATCTTCCACTGGAGGTAAAGATGCTTGGCCAACCAATAAATACTTGAACATTTGGGTATGTAACCTTACCAATCCCCTGCTTGGTTTTGCTACACTTCCCGGAACGGTAAATGCAGATCTTGATGGTGTAGTGATTGCCTACAAATATTTCGGTCGCACTGGTGTTGTTGAAGCGCCTTACAACAGAGGCCGCACAGCCACGCACGAAGTTGGACATTGGTTAAATCTTTTGCACATCTGGGGTGATGATGAAGGTTCTGCTGACCCATGCGCCGGTACTGATCAAGTTACAGATACACCAAACCAAGAAGATGAGAACTTTGGCTGTCCAACTTTCCCTCAGGAATCATGTGGAAACGACGGAGACATGTCGATGAATTATATGGATTATGTGAATGATGCGTGCATGTACATGTTTTCGAATGGGCAAGGTGACAGAATGCGCGCAACACTTGAAAATTTCAGAAGTGGAATCCTTACTTCTAGCGGGTGTTTACCTGCCTTAGCGCCATCCGATTGCGACACATTGAACAACATAACTGGTGGGGATGGCTTGGTATATTATTTTATGAATGAAATTCTTCCAGAAGAATCTGGCTACTTAACTGGAAACAATAGTTTGGGGTACAGAGCTTTCGCTGAGAAATACTCGTCGACCGAACAGCAAATCATCAACAGTCTTCGTTTCGATTTTGCCGTTGCATCTTCGCAAAGCGCCAATTCTCTTGCAACAGCAGTTGTTTGGGATGCTTCAGGACCTAACGGTTCGCCGGGAGTTGTACTTGCTGAAAATACATTCCAGTTAGACGATGTAATTGCCAATGTTGAAAGTTTCAGTTTCACAGATGTGTATTTTCCCAATCCTCCCACAGTTGAAGGTGATTATTATGTTGGATTTGTGTTAAGCACCACCGTGGGCGACACGCTGACCATTTATTGCAATCAAATCGATAAAGTAAATACCAATACAGCTTGGTGCAGGACTTCTCAAGGCGATTGGTTGGCATTTAGCGATCCGGAATCTATCGGAGAAGCGATCTCTTTGTCAGTAAGTCCTGTGCAGTGCATTCCGGTTTCCATTAACCAAGTTGTTGCCAATACGGTGAAAGTTTATCCCAACCCTGCGGAAAGTTTTGTAACAGTAGTTGGAGGAAGTTCATCAAAATACTGGCAAATGTTTTCAGTGGATGGAAGAATGGTTGACTCAGGAAATTCGGGGCATGTTCAAGAGTTTCAAATCTCCACAGCGAGTCTACCATCAGGTGTTTATTTGTTGAAGCTTCAAGAATCGGGAGCAACTAGCGTAATCCGCATTTTGGTGTCTCACCCTTAAATTATCGTTTAATCAAACTTCATAGGTGATTTGCTTGTTGTAGTTTTGCAAGTACCAACATGGAAATATTATCACTTCTCAAAAAGACCGGTGCATCAAGCGCACTGCTCAAAATTGCCAGTAAAGCTCTTTCTGGCGAACGCATTTCAACCAACGAAGGCGTATTGCTCTATGAACAAGGTTCTCTAGGTTTTTTGGGGATGCTGGCAGATGCTATCAGAACCGAGAAGCATGGTCAGTTCGTTTATTTCAACAGAAACTTCCATATCGAACCCACGAATATTTGCGTGTTTGATTGTAAATTTTGTTCCTACTCAAGAATGCTAAAACACAGGCAGGAAGGTTGGGAGTTGAATGAAGAACAGATTCTGGATATTGTTCGATCTTATGCAGGAAAGCCAGTAACAGAAGTGCATATTGTTGGTGGAGTGCATCCCAAAATGGGACTGATGTACTTCGCAAACTTGATTAAAAAAGTAAAAGAGATTCTTCCAGAGATTCACGTAAAGGCATTTACTGCTGTGGAGCTCGAATATATGTGCCGCAAAGCGGGAGTGAGTTTCGCCGAAGGGTTGCAGATACTGAAAGACCATGGTCAAAATTCTTTACCTGGTGGAGGAGCAGAGATCTTTGATGAGCAGATTCGTGCTGAAATCTGCGGCGACAAATGTACTTCCGATCAGTGGCTTGAAATTCATCGCACAGCGCATCAGTTAGGCATGCCATCAAACGCTACGATGCTTTATGGCCATGTGGAAACGTATGCACACCGTATTGATCACATGAATCGTTTGAGAAATTTGCAAGACGAAACTGGAGGATTCAACACATTTATTCCGTTGAAATTCCGAAATCAAGGCAACCAAATGAGCCATGTGGAAGAAGTTTCTGTTGTGGAAGATTTGAGGAATTATGCAGTTTCGAGAATTTTTATGGACAATTTCCCGCATCTGAAGGCTTATTGGCCAATGATCGGAAGGTCTGTCGCTCAACTTTCTTTGGCTTACGGTGTGAACGACATCGATGGAACAATCGACGATACTACCAAAATTTACTCAATGGCTGGATCGGAAGAGCAAAGTCCTTCGCTTTCTACCGCACAACTTGTCGACCTCATCAATCAAGCTGGAAAAATTCCAGTAGAGCGCGATACTTTGTATAAATTTATCCGCAACTACAAGGAGCATCCTCTGCTACCTGAAGTTGAATCAATCTCTTGAACTTAACGTATGTTTAAATCTGAAGCTGCAGGCAAAGCCTTTGAAATAGAGTTTGGAAAACAAATTTCCGAAGGGAAAATCAATCAGCAGGATTTTGCTTGGGATATTCTGAAAACGGGCCCATCGAGCTACAATATATTGCGCAACAATCGATCATTTAACGTGATTGTTGAATCGTTTGATCCTGAATCGAATTTATTTCAGTTGAAGGTAAACGGAAAATTGATTGCTGTAAAAACCCTCGACAGAATGCAGATTTTGCTTCAATCAATGGGACTTGATGCAACGGTGGGGCGAAAATTGAATGAGATCAAAGCACCTATGCCAGGATTAGTGGTTAGAATTACTATTGAAGAAGGGTCTCAAGTGAAAAAAGGAGATAGCTTATTGGTGCTCGAAGCCATGAAAATGGAAAACGTGATCAAAGCTCCGGGCGATGCTGTAATTGGGAAGATAAAAGTGAACGCTGGACAAGCTGTGGAAAAAAATCAACTGCTCATTTCGTTCGTTTAAGTTTATTTCCCCGATGAGAATTGCTTGAGAAAACGGATATCGTTTTGCGAAAACAGCCTCAAGTCCTTCACTTGGTATTTAAGTATTGCAATTCTTTCAATTCCCATTCCTAGTGCGAAACCTGAGTATTTTTCAGGATCAATGTTGCAGTTTTTTAGCACATTCGGATGAACCATTCCGCATCCAAGAATTTCAACCCAACCAGAGTATTTGCAAATGTTGCATCCTTTTCCGCTGCAAACCGTGCATGAGATATCCATCTCAGCTGAAGGTTCAGTAAAAGGGAAGTAAGAGGGTCTTAATCGAATTTTAGTTTCGGTACCGAAAAGTTCACGGGCGAAATGCAACAATGTTTGTTTAAGGTCTGCAAACGACACATTTTCATCCACATACAAAGCTTCAACCTGATGAAAGAAACAATGTGCGCGAGCAGAAACAGCTTCGTTTCTATAAACTCTTCCGGGCATAATCATTCTGAATGGCGGTTTGTTTCTTTCCATCATTCTAATCTGCACTGAAGAAGTGTGTGTTCGTAAGGCCATGCTTGGCGCTTGCTCTATAAAGAAAGTATCCTGCATGTCTCGAGCAGGATGTTCTTCAGGAAAATTCAATGCGCTGAAATTGTGCCAGTCATCCTCAATTTCTGGTCCTTCGGCAACTGTAAATCCTAAACGGTTAAATACTTCTCGAATTTCATCGGCTACGATTGAAAGTGGATGGCGATTACCAGATGGCGAAGGAATGCCTGGAGCACTAAAATCGAATGTCTCATCTTTTGTAGGGCCTGCATCACTTTTTTCTTTTGCTTCTTTCCAAATTCCCTCTGCTTGCTGCTTAAGTATGTTGAGCAGTCTTCCTATTTCCTTACGGTCTTCAGGTTTTACTTCTTTAAACCTCTCGAAAAGTGCAGGAATTAAGCCCTTTTTGCTTAAGTAAGTTTGGCGAAATTGTTCTGCTCCAATGGCATCTTCGATTTGGATTTTATCTATCTCTGCGGCAATGCCGGCAATTTCTTCCTGAAGCATAGTGGTTTTTAAGGAACGCAAATATAAATAAATTGAAAAGGCCTTTGAAGGTGAAACATCAGTTGTTATTCTCCGTTAAGAATGAAAAGCGCAATAAAAATATTTGTACTTTTGAGAACTCTCAGACTAATTCAGATGAAACTTTCCTTTAGAAATTCTGCCGTACTTTCCTTAGCATTTCTCTCATTAACAACGTTTTCTTGTAGATCTGAAGATCAAACATGTACTGCTGTAATTCGAGTTGTTCGTGCAAACGGAGGCCCTGCAACTTCGGCCAAAGTAAAGTTAACTTCCAATTATGGTTTGTCTCAGCAAGGCGAAATTGCTGATTACCTTTCTAATTCAGAGAACACCAAACTTACAGACGGTAACGGTTCTGCAACCTTTACTTTTAAAAATCCTGCGATTCTAGATGTTGAGGTTGCTCACATCTCTTATGGAAACGCAAGCGACTTGATTAAATTAGAGCCAGGAGAAACGGTTTCTAAAACTATTACTGTTCAGTAACAGAAGAATAATCTGCGAAATAATCTAGTATAGATTGCTTCATTAAAAAAGCTTGCTGCCCGGGTTTCAATGGTGGAAGATTTTCAACTGTTGACCAATGTGGATATCCGTCTTCGTCTTGCCCTTCAAATTTGTAATAGCCATATGGCTCCAACAAGGTGCAAATCGCTATGTGCAACACTTCTAGCTTTTGGTCTTTGTTGAATTTTCGATAGCCTTTCCCTAGCTCTTGAACGCCGATAAGCATCAAAACAGCTTGGAGATCTAAGCCATCTCCAAATTGCTTTTCAAGATCAAGGATCAGCTTTTTCCACTGATCCTCAATCTCATGTAAAGTTGAAGGGTTTTCAGATATCCTGATATCCATTAGTTACAAATCCACTTTCTAGTTTTACTGTAGTTCCCAGAATCAATTCTGATCAAGTAAGCACCTGCGCTTAAGTTTCGGCCTGTAATTTCGGCCAAATTGAAACTGTAATCTCCAGCGCCAAGATTTTCTTTGCGTGTGCTTCCGATCAATTTTCCTGAAAGGTCGGTGATGCTGATATTTACATTGCCTTGACGAAGCAATCCAACATTTATTGTAGCATCCCCAGTGCCTGGGTTTGGATAAACTTGTGTAAGGAAATCATCTAATGTAATATCTTCAATTCCAACAGGTTGATTTAAGATATTGATATCTTCTAGGAAAATGCTGTTTCCAGCGCTATCAGAAACCACAAACTTCACCATACCGTTGTCTTGACCTGCTAGCGTAGTTACGCTCACTGTTTCTGTTCTCCACTGTTCTGCAGTTGGGATAAATGTGCCAGAAATTATTTGACCAGTGGGCAATGTAGAAAGTGCAACTCCTGTTTTGGCATAACGAAGTGTCCAAGTGCGTCCACAATTATTAGAAACATAAATTTCCATTCTGTCGTTTGTACCAGTGCTCTTTCGCGCATAAGCCAGTTTAAAAGTAATTGATGCTGGTGACGAGGTTCCCGACATATCGATGATTGGAGACACTAACTCTGTTCTACTGCCTGTTGCAATTGCATTGTTGTTATATCGTAAACTAGCAGCACCAGTTACTGATGCTATTGTCGAACGTTCGAATGCATTTGAAGCGCCAATTACTGACCAGTTGTTGAATGGATCAGAGTCAATGTTCGGGAATGCCGCATTTTCAAAACTTTCAACGAATGGCGATGCAATACTCGGATTGATTGGTCGCACAGTGATAAAGCTATTCTTTGTTCTTGAATTGTTTCCTGAAGAGTTTGCTACTGTTAGCGTTACAGGATAAATGCCAGGCTGAACATATTGAACAACCGGATTTTGAGCAGTTGAAGTTTCTGGGTTTGCTCCTGGGAAAGTCCAAGTCCAAGTCCATGAAGGATCCACTTCAGCATTATAACTTTCGTCGTTGAATGTGATGTTTGTATTGGTGCAAACTGTATTTGTACTTGATGTAAAATCTGCGACAGGGGCGCAAACAGGTAAAGATCCACTAACACCTGTAAGAGTTAGATTTGCTGATGTCCACAAATTATTTCGCTGTCCTGCAGTGGCATTTAACGCTGCATTCATTCTGGTACATTGCCCAACAGAAAACATGATAGAACAATTTGCATAGTCCATGATGTTTTGAACGTTATCCAAGCTTCCACAAGTAACTTGAGCTAGGTTACAACTTTGATCTGCTACACCGATTGTATTAGGTGTATCTGAAACACTGTCGTCTTGATTGCAATTCGTTGCTAGTCCTGGATTGTTGCTTGGTCCCCATGTGTGATTGAGATTGAACCAATGGCCAATTTCGTGAGAAAGTGTTCTACGCGCAAAATTGCCAGTATTCGAAGTTCCAGTGCTTCCAAGTTGGGTATGCGTTACGATAATTCCATCGTAAATTGCTGCTGGTGCGTTTCCTGGACGGTACGCATATCCGCCAACACGGTCTCCTGATTCTAAAATTACGTCATCAACAATCCAAACATTTAAATATCTGTTTCTTGGCCAAGAGATGATATCCTTTACATTGTCATTTCCATTGTAGGTGAGGGGAGATACTGTTCGCGTAATCCCATCGGTGCAGTTTCCATTAGGATCTTTTCTCGCCAAGCGAAATTCAACTTCTGCATTTCCAATAATGCTCTGAAAAGCAGGGATTACTTCATCTTGATCTGTATTTAATAGCTGAAAATCTTCATTTATGATACGAACCGCATCTTCCACTTGTTCTCTGGAAATATTTTCCGGGCCGTAGTTGTGAATGATATGAAATACAATAGGAATTATTTTTACTGCAGATCGTTCAGATTCATCCGGCACATAGTTTTGAGTAAAACTTTCCAGCTCTTCTTGAGCAATTCGTAATTCTGGATGCTGTTGAATTGCTGCATCATTTACGATGTGAGATCCGCAACGGTGAACTTGCTGCCCAATTGAAGAAAGTGTTGCGACAATGGCCGCGAGTGTAAAGTAGATTTTACGCATGGTTGATGATTGGCGTATTTTTTTAAAACGGTCGCTAAGGTAACAAATTTTTCACTTGAAAGTTCCAGCCGAATGGGATAGTTCCCTGATCAACATCCGCTTTGCAATAGGCAAGTATGTTTCCTCAATCGGAAGGTTATCAGGCGAACTAAAAAAGTAAACCGCAGGATTTGGAATTTCTTTTTTCTTTCGAATTAAATCGGCCTTTATTTCTGGTGGTGTATTCACTAACGTTGAAGAATAAACAGCTACTTCACGCGTGTGGATTGCTCTATATTTTTCTCGCTGGTCCTCATAAATACTCAACGAATATTCGAAAACTCGAATTTCTGAAGGTTGATTTATTTTCAACATCATATAGCCCTCATCTTGGCGCAATGGAACCAATCCTACTGGCTCCCAATTCAATGCATGTTCTATATTTTCGTAAATACATTTGCCTAAGTTCAAATGTGCCTCGAACTTTGGAAGTGAAAAACTGATGATTTTCTCCAACTCTTCCATTAATTGATCGTTCTCAACAATCTTTTTGTATGTAAGTTTAAATCGTTCAAAATCAAACCCTTGAAGTTCTCCATGAAAAGAATTGAAGATACGTTCTTTACTCTCCTGTAAATCTCTAAGTTTTCTGTAGTGCACAATTAATTCCGACAAGCCGGGATACAACAATTGCTGATTAAAATGTTGTTGCACGTCTTCTAGATAAGCAAGTAATACATATTGCTTATATTCTAGGTCTATTAGGTTCTCCGTGAGCCAGTTATCGTTTAGTTTTTTCATGATAATGCAGCTTTATTCTCTTAAACGTGTTCGATTCCTCTAAGTTGCATCGCAATAAATCAACGAAAACGGTTGTTCATCTTGCAATGTCAACCGTATTATGTTTATTTCTTATCGCTACCAGCCTTAATACCCGGGCAGTTTATCGATAGTTTTGCTCAATAGTAAAAAGTTATGATCAAGAAAACAGGTTATTTTTTGGGGATTTTCGTGCTGTTCATTTTACAAGCATGCGTAAGTGGTAGGCAATTCGAAGACATGAAGGCTGCTAGAGAAAAATGCGACAGCGAACTTTCAGAGCTCAAATCACGCTATGAAACTTTTACAGCCAAAGAGAAAGAGCTTAACATCCGTGTTGAT